>NZ_JAUSCC010000139.1 GCF_030651745.1 Methylophaga sp. | reverse complement strand
AAGGGGGATTAGCAAGATAAGAGGCCAGTTTATACGTAAAAAGTTACAAAACTCCGGCATAACATATAAATATTCGAATATTCTAATGCTTTTTCGAAAAAATAATCCTTCTCTCTATGCTATTCTCGGACAGGCTCCTAGGAGATGATGATCTGCAAGCTGAAATCATCAAGATGACTGATCACTTCACTCTGGACCTTTTTACAAAGGGCGTTAAGCAGAGCCAAGTCGTGAGGTCACCCGTCAGTCGCTTGGTATTGGATGTTGAACGGTTTGAGGATGATCATCTTGAACCCATGGCCGTTCGAGGAATGGGAGTCGTTTACAATCGAACCTCTGAGGGTAAATTGTTGCGCAAACCCATTGATGCAAGCGAACGCCAGCAATTAATTGATACCTGGTACCGGCCCCACCATAATAAGTTAACCCTAACGGTACAAAAATGCCTTGAGCGGCATGATCATGTCTTAGTGATCGATGCTCATAGCTTTCCTTCTGTGCCACTGCCTTATGAAACAGATCAGAACCCAAATCGTCCACAGATTTGCATTGGTACTGATGATTTCCATACTTCACCAGCAGTGGAAGTTGCCTTCAACAAAGCATTTACAGAGGCAGGATTCGATACCAGGCTGAACGCCCCTTTTGCCGGCGCTATAGTTCCAATGGACTTCTACAAGACAGATAAACGAGTCCAATCAATTATGATCGAAGTTAACCGAAGGCTATACCTTGATGAAGCGACAGGTGAGCGCAATGAGGCTTACGAAGTCATTGCAACTAAGATTCGCCAATGCATTGACAATGCTGTTAGGAATTGGGGCGAAAAGTACGAGAAAATATGAACAGTTGATACCAATCAATAATTGTCTTGCCTGGAAAACTGCTTGAAATTTGACCGGTCTTTCGCTGGTGAATTGTTCTTTTTGGCCAATGGTCGTATGCAAAACTTTGCATTACGACCAAAAGCAGACCAACACAGGATTTTTCTAGTGTCGGAAGATGAGTAAACAACTGACACCCACATACCCAAAAATCACCGTATTAGACAGAAGAACCTTTAGCGTTGGTGGTATTGTCCAACTTAATGCGTTGACGCGTCTATTCTTGAAGTTTTCCGATGTTATCAAGAAAAACTTGATCCAAAGGGCGATTCCATTGAAGTTTTTTTAAAGGCAATAAGTCACCAAGCAAATACTTAAGCATCAGATTGACAACCATTTCGGACGATTGTTTTTGTGCACAATCAAGCTTCCATGGTCCCGATTTAAATGTTAGGGAATGACCTATGCTGGGTTGTCCGAACCAAATACTGAGATAATGCTCGTCATCAGACATCAATTTAATGAGATCTCCATTGACTGAAGAGGCGAAGGCCGCGCGGATGTTATCTTCTGTCGGCATGTCAAAATGGCCAATTGCATCAGTCCTCAATTTCATGATTATTCCAAATATAATATATGGTTACATCTAATTATAACCGTTGAGTCTCTAGTTTGATTCAGTTGCTCTATCAAATGCGTTCTTCTGCGTTGTGACTGCTGAGTTTTAACCACCATAGCCAAGGCCTTGGTTTGGAAAAGCCACCACCACGAGTTGGTTTCCGTGCGGCACACCGTTATATCACGTACCCCGCAGAAGAATGACTCAGACGATCGGGTGGCACTATCGGCAGCAATTCTGCCTTCTCTAAGTACACCAATTGAGATAGCGCATTCGTGACTGTCCGCTTTATGGAAAGAATTTATCATTTGGAAATATTGAAGGTGCGGCAGGATTGGGTCGGCTGCACTTTTTGACGACTGGCAGCTTTAAGTAATAGGACGCTCAGTAACCACTTTCCATCGATGAATCTGAAGAGAAGACGGTCCTTTGGCGACCCATTCTTGCTGGTCGCGTTTCTCCAAACCAGCCAGTCAGGCAAATTCAGATTTTATGGTGATCCAGCTTTTTGGGAATTTGTACTATCATGCGAATGAAAAATGATGGCTATTTCGTAGTCATCCAACCGGCTATTTATCCACTCATATCCTCCTCATGACGACTGAAAAAATTCCGAAATCCATGGCAGATAAATTTGCCGCTATCACTACTTTAACGGATTCGTTCTGTGAACAGCATTTGAACGATGAATATCGGTCAATGATCCGTCGTGCTGTTGCCGCTTTGGCTAGGAAGCGACCATCGCCACTTCTAAAGGGTAGAGACAATGTTTGGGCTGCCGCTGCGGTTCACGCTATTGGCCGTATCAATTTTCTAGATGATTCCAGTCAATCGCCACACTGCAAGCCGAAAGTAATTTATGAATTTTTTGGAGTTGCGGAATCCACGGGTCAAAATAAATCAAAGGAAATTCGCGAACTATTAAAAATGGGGCCTATGTCACCGGAATGGACTCTTCCCAGCCGTCTTGCTGATAACCCCGTAGTGTGGATGTTGCAGGTCAATGGTTTGATTGTTGATATTCGGTATGAATCGCCTGAATTACAACAAGCAGCCTACGAACAGGGATTGATTCCTTTTATACCAGCAAAGGTGGAAAAATGAGTCGCATCTCTATTGATACTTTGAAAGTCGCAACATTGAAAATTCAGGCAATGGATTTTCGACAAAAAGAATTACTACTCGATGAAATTTATCAGAATCAGCCCCACATGTTGGGTTTGGTATTGGTTCAACAAAAATTCGGTGTTTCTCTTGAGAAGATAGATTTTCTGTTAACCATCTTGCTGACTTGTTTCCAGGCTATGAAGGATTCTGGCTTGAAATGGTCGAAAATTACTGAAGATGAAATTGATCGGCAAATGAATCGCTTCGTGGCGACAGTCAATTTCGCCAATGATTTGGGTAACTCGCTTCAAAACCAGTCAATTCAACAGTATGCCGAAGGACATCACGAAATTGCTTTACTGGCTTATGTTCAAGCTGAAACAGAGAGTTGGTTAAAGCGCATTAAACCCGAAGAAAGTGATAAAAACCTGATCATTGCTGCAATGACCTTTGTAAACTGTATTGCTTCAGCCCGATTGGTTTCATAAGCTAAATGTACATTATGAATCTGGTGGTTAGGGTTACTGGTAAGGCGCCAATGGCTGCTTTGTAGATTTCCAGTTCGCCAAGTCTGGATTTGGCTGACTGTCCGGTCAAGATAGTTGTCGCCGAACAACCCAACGCTGTCGCATTTGATTAAAGCCTATGTGCCCGAACACAATTGCAAGCTGCGACAGGGATGCGGCCTGAAAGATGTCACTTAGAGACAAATGAGGCATGTTCACTCCTATGACGTACAACGTTTGAATTCAGCGGGCGGCAAAAAGCGCAGCTTTTTGACGGTCCGCTGGAATGATTTGTTAGCCATCAGTTCTCTCCTCCAAATAGAGCGCGAACTCGGGAAAATAAAGATGGCCTTTTGGGTCTTGGTGCAAAGTGTTTGAGTAACACTGGATCAGTTGGCTCTCGATCTGCCTCGAGGTTACGTTCGATAGCGCGGGCCAAGATTGGCCAGTCGCTTTCGCGAATTGGCTCGTAGAAGAGCCAGTCGTGTCCGGCCGAATCGAGCCAGCCAGTCCAAAACTCAAGTGCAAGAAGCAACTTTCCAAATTCGGGGCCACCATTGTGAGGAAGCTTTTGGTCGACTTCGTCATAGTTTGCGCCAAGTTCGCCATAGCGCCCGGACTCATGCAACTCAGCCTCGCGGATGAGGATGTCGAGTAGAACCGACTTTGCTTCCGAATACGGCAAGTTCATGATGGCTAACATGGAATTAGACGGTTAACTGTATATCTAGCGAAAGATACTCGTCTACGAGATAATTTATTGATTAGCATACAATTTTTCCTTCTGTATATCATCGGTGAAACGAGCTAATAGCAGGTAATCGTAAATTTACAGTCATTAAATCACACGAAACTATAGCTCGCAACGAGTTGATATTCGTCCATTTTTTCCTAATAAAATGAAATTTATGAGTGACCACTATCGGGCGGTAATCCCTATTTATTTGCCATTAACAAGAATTCATAAAAAATATCACCATAGACGACAGCCCATTCTTCCATGATCGAATAGAGTTTTTTCAAGTCGATTTTTAACAGATTGCCCAAGAGGGGTCATCCTTTTGGTTCCGGCTATTGGGAAAGGCAATCATGGGGCTTTTGGGTTATCATTGAGGTCCCATTGGGGATAGCTGATAGGGCAAAGACTAAAAGGAACAGTTTGAACCTAAATGAAAACTTACCAAGGACAATGAATGGCATCGGTATTTTCCCATATTGCGGTTCCGGCCGTCCTGTATGCCTGTTTCAAAAGTGAAACGCTCAATTTAAAGCTGTTTTTGTTGGCTGCGGTATGCGCTGTTTTCCCCGATATTGATATCATTGGCTTCAAATTCGGCATCCCTTATGGTTCGCAATGGGGACATCGGGGTTTTACGCATTCGTTGGTGTTTGCC
>NZ_JAUSCC010000129.1 GCF_030651745.1 Methylophaga sp. | reverse complement strand
CTACTGGCTGGCAAAGTACCATGCCAGTTTATTTTCGCGGAGTCTGATGAATATGTTCAGCGGCAGTATGGTAGCACTGGTAACACCCATGCGGGCGGATGGCTCGTTAGACGGTGAAAGCCTGCGCAAGCTCGTTGATTTTCATATTCAGAATGGCACCAGTGCCATTGTCGCGGTTGGTACGACAGGTGAGTCCGCTACATTAAGTATTGATGAGCACACTGATGTGATTCGTCAGGTCGTAGAACAGGCTGCTGGTCGCATTCCCGTTATCGCCGGTACTGGTGCGAACTCTACCGAAGAAGCCATTGAACTGTCGCTTTATGCCAAGCAATTAGGGGTCGATGCTGTTCTGCTGGTGACTCCTTATTACAACAGACCGACTCAAGAAGGTTTGTACCTGCATTTCAAAGCCATTGCTGAAGCTGTCGATATTCCGCAAATCCTGTATAACGTACCGAGCCGTACAGCTTGTGATTTATTACCTGAAACCGTCGCACGACTAGCCAAAATCGGCAATATTGTCGGTATTAAAGAAGCAACAGGTGATGTTAGAAGAGTAAAGTTAATTCAAGATTTGTGCGACGATAATTTTGAACTTTATACTGGCGAAGATGCCAATACCGTGGATTTTATTTTGGCGGGGGGCAGGGGCGTAATATCGGTAACAGCCAATGTGGCACCTGCATTAATGAGTCAAATGTGTGAGTCTGCTTTGAATGGCGATGCCGAAACTGCTCGTGAAATCAACGATAAATTATCTTTGTTACATCAGCGGCTATTTTCTGAGTCCAATCCGATCCCTGTTAAATGGGCACTCCATGAAATGGGGATGATTCCGGGTGGGATACGATTACCAATGACAGTTTTGTCAGAACAATTTCATCAACCGGTTCGTGAGGCGCTGGTCACCGCCGGTGTTTTGAATCCATAAGTGAGTGAATGTAATTAAATGAACACTAATCGTTTTAAGTTGAAAGCCTGTGGTGTGCTGGTAGCAGTCAGCGTTACAGGTTGTGGACTGTTGCCATCACTGGATGAGGTTGCTCCAGATAATTCTCAGAAATACCGCAAGGCAGAAACCATGCCGCCGCTGGATATACCGCCTGATCTGAGTACTTCACGTATAAACGACCAAATTGCCGGTAATGTACAAAGCTCGGCAACCTATTCCGAATATGAAGAAGCCGGAACCAATCCATTAGCAGCCCGCTACAACGTTACTCCAGAATCCAAACCAGCTTTATCCGGTGAAGGTGTTAACCGCCATTTAGTCGTACCTGGTGACCGTGATGAAACCTGGCAACGTATTGAAGCTTTCTGGGCGGATATCAACATGAATATCCATCGTAAAGATCAGCGTATTGGTTTAATGGATACCCGACCAGATGTTGATGGTTATGCTTATCGTATTCGTATGGAGCGCGGTGACGTCAATCGTTCAGCCCGGGTATTTTTGACTGGCATAGATGAGACTAATCGTAGCAACCAAAAGGACGAAGCCATGCTGCGTCAGCTGGCCGATTATCTTGGTGGTTTATATCAGCAGGATAAATCACGTGCTGCAGCAGCATTACCAACCTCAGCAGCTCAACAGGCAGATGCTCGGGTGATTCTGATAGATGAAGCTGAAGGCCAGCAGGCATTGATGGTTGAACAGGAATTCACTACCGTCTGGGATCGCGTCGGCCGGGTATTGGATAGCCGAGGCTTTACGGTTGAAGATCGTGATCGTTCACGTGGCACCTACTATGTACGTTATCTGGATCCATTTAACGAAGCAGAAAGACAAGAACGTGGCTTCTTTGGTCGGATGGCTTTCTGGAAAAGTGATGATGAAGTCGCTCCTGAAGAGTATTACTACATCAAATTGGTCTCAGATGCCTCTAATACACGTATTACTGTATTAGACTCTGAACAGGTGCGTACTGGTTCTGATACTGCCAAACGTTTGCTTGGCCTGATTCAGGAACAATTGACTCAATAATGCGCTTTGCATCACTTGGCAGTGGTAGCCGGGGCAATGCAACACTGATTTCGCAGGGAAAAACCACAATTCTGGTGGATTGTGGTTTTTCTGCTCGTGAAACTGAAAAACGTCTGCGACGTTTTGGTCTGACCTCCTCAGATCTCTCTGCCATTCTGGTGACTCATGAACATGCCGACCATATCGGTGGTGTTCGTGTACTGTCGCAGAAATTCAATATACCGGTGTATGCCACTCCTGGCACAGCAGCGTGTTTACCCACTGAAGTTATGCCTCATATCCACGAATTCAGTTGTCATGAAACCTTTGTGGTTAATGATATTGAGGTTTCACCGTTTCCGGTACCGCATGATGCGCGTGAACCCAGCCAGTTTGTGTTTCATAACGGTGATTTTCGTTTAGGCATACTCACCGATGTCGGCTTTATTACTCCGCTAATTGAGTCAGCATTAACGCTGTGTGATGGTCTAATGCTGGAAGCCAATCATGATATGGCGATGCTCGATCAGGGCGAATATCCCGAATATTTGAAACAGCGGGTCGGTGGTCGTTTCGGTCATTTAAATAACGTGCAATCTGCCGAATTACTTGCGAAAATTGACACCTCGCGTTTGCAGCACATCGTTGCCATGCATATCAGCGAAAAGAATAACTCCCCGGCATTGGTGAAACCTTTATTCGCTGATGCCCTGAATTGCACACCAGACTGGATTGGCATTGCTGAACAAGATGCCGGCTTTGACTGGCGTGAACTTAAAAAAGCCTAAGAGAAAACACCATGCAAAAATTACAGCAACTTTATGCCGGTAAAGCCAAAAGCGTCTTTGCAACAGAAGATCAGGATTATGTTGTGCTCAGTTTTCGTGATGACACATCAGCCTTTGATGGTGAACGCATCGAACAGTTGAGCCGTAAAGGTGAGGTGAATAACAAGTTCAATGCTTTCATCATGGAGCAGTTAGGCAAAGCTGGTATTCCAACCCATTTTGAAAAACTGCTTAATGACAATGAAGCCCTGGTCAAAAACATGAAAATGATCCCGGTGGAATGCGTGGTGCGAAATGTGGCTTCAGGCAGTCTGGTACGTCGTCTTGGGGTGGAAGATGGTATGGAACTGAATCCACCGGTATTCGAGTTTTTCCTGAAAAATGATGCACTGCATGATCCTATGGTCAATGAATACCATATCGCTACTTTTGGATGGGCGACGGATGAACACGTTCAACGCATGAAAGCACTGACCTTTGAAGTCAATCAGGTGCTTAAAAAACTGTTTGCCGATGCCGGTATGATTCTGGTTGATTACAAACTGGAATTCGGTGTGTTTAAAGGTGAAATATACCTCGGCGACGAATTCAGTCCAGATGGTTGCCGTTTATGGGATGCCGAAACCCGCAAGAAACTCGATAAAGATCGTTTCCGTCAGGGACTGGGTGGTGTTATCGAAGCCTATGAAGAAGTCGCCCAGCGGATTGGTGTGCCTTTGTAGTTGGTATTAATTACAAAGGGGGCACCGAGCTTTAAAATATCTCTGCAGATTATGCTGATTGGCTCGTATTATTAGTTAAGTAATATCAATGCCATCTCGCCTCGCAAATCATCAGATTATGAAACCTAAAATGCTTTTGTAGGTTGGCGCTGAGCTTGCGAAGCCCAACAATTTATTTATGTCGGGTTACGCTGTGCTAACCCGACTTACATTATTAATCTCTATGTCCTCTGCGCCTTTGTGGTTATTTTTTAATCTGCGGATAAAGCAATCTGATATGAAATGGTTGTTGTTTCTGTTCAACCCGCCTTGCTACTAAGTCAGCCAGCCGACATAATCCAGTCTATTTATTTGTCATGACAGGGAAGCTTATGTCGCGTTATCTCTCGAAATACCAGCTATTGCCACAGCAACCTATTGAGTGGTTGCTGGCGATGTTATTTCTGGTATCACCTTTTTATCTGGTATCCAGCCTTGGCGGCACTGGTTTTGATCTGCCATTTAATATCACTGTCTGGACGGCTGCGACGTTAGTCATTGCGTATTCAGTCTGGCATTTCTGTGGGCAGGATAAGCTGATTCTTCCTGCTAATTACAAAGGTCTACTGGCGTTGCCTGTTGGTATTCTGTTGGCTGCAGCGTTAGCTGGCGTACATGACCCGATCACATGGCTGTTTCGTATTGTGTATGTGATGGCAGGGGTGATTTTTCTCTTCGGGTTATTTCAGTTTCGATTAAAAAATACTGACAGGATTTTACTATTAATTGCTGTCGCAACGCTTTTACATAGTCTTTTTGGCATTATTCAATTATTCCAATTGCCAATATTGACAAACTGGATCCCTCGAACACAAACAGCAACTGCTACCGGAGTGTTTCAACAGGTCAATGTGATGGCTAGTTTCCTGACTACTGGCATATTGGTTTCAATTTATCTTTGCTTAAGACCTATTGCCCATAAGCGGTTTTATCTAAAAGCTTTTTTGTTGATTACCGTCAGTGTAGCTACTTATGTGATGGTCGCGACTGGTTCCAGGATAGGGCTGTTATCAGGGGTATTAGGCCTGCTCATGTTGCTGATTGCTTATCGAAAGCAGGTCAGGAAAAACTGGAAAACAGTCATAACAGCCTTGTTATTAATTCTTATAGCAAGTTGGTTGGCAAAAGAAGGACTACATAAAACAGTTGATAAATCCTACCAGATGGTTGAAGCGCAATATTCAGATCAACGTTTAAGTATTTATCGTATTTCTTTTGATGCTTTTGCTGAAGCCCCTCTAACAGGTCATGGAGTTGGCAGTTTTCTTGAAAAATATGGCTTGGCTTCTTCTGTGTTTTATCAGCAACATCCAACTGCCAATATGCCAAACTATATTGCTCATCCGCATAATGAGCTTTTGCAATCGGCGATTGAGGGCGGATTACTTGCGCTGATGGGTATTCTCATTGCTATGTTTAGTGTGCTGTGGTTTGCCATTAAATATAAACACCAAAGGTTAGTCGCTTATCTGGCGTTGTTACTTCCAATTACATTCCATACACAGGTGGAACACCCTTTTTACCTTTCTTCATTTCACTGGTTTATTTGGCTAACCTTGTTGTTCGCCTTAATCAATCATCATTTAGCGGTCAATCCTAATTCGCTGAGTTTGACGGCCAATAAATCACTACGCGGGCTGGTTATTATTCTAATAATTATTTCGTTAGCTTTTTTATGGCAAACAGCCAAAGCACAGCAGCAGTTATATCAATATGTGAACCAATCTCAACAGACCCCTCAGCTGAACCATGCATTGAGCAATTTGTATTACAAGAGCTATACGGAGCAAATTATTATGCGAACCCATTTACATGATGCTATAGCCAAAAAAGATGCTCAGAAACTTGCCCAGGTGGTTGATTGGTTTCAAATAGAGCTTGTTAAAAAACCAGATTTAAAGTTATTTGAAGATGTGATTAATGGCTATTTTGCTTTAGAACAGTCTGAACAACGTTGTCAGACAATTCTTAAAAGTTTGCAATATTACCCAGCAAATAAGATTCTACAAAATCTCCATCAGGATTGTTCAGCCATAAACTGACAAAAATGGTCACTATTTGACGTGGGTAAGTCTTTCACTTAAGCTGAAAACCAATTCAACGTACGCTAAGTTGCTGATTTGTTAGTAAAAAATATATTGGCACGGACGGTGCTCTACTAATGCTGAGCACAAAGCTTGTCGTCTATTTATGGAGATTTAAAGATGAAAAAAACACAACAAGGTTTTACGTTAATCGAATTAATGATCGTTATCGCGATTATCGGTATTTTGGCGGCAATTGCTTTGCCTGCTTACCAGCAGTACACCAAAAAAGCTAATTTCAGTGAAGTGATTCTTGCTACTTCAGTAGCGAAGACAGCGGTAGAGATTTGTGTTCAAACAAACATACCACCTAATACAGCTATAACTGGTTGTGGTGCTGGTAGTAACGGGGTACCTTCCGATATCAATGCTAGTGCCAGTACGCGAGTTGCATCGATTACAACAGCTGATAACGGCGTAATAGTGGCTACAGCAGCAACTGGTGTTGGTGCTTTAAATGGCGAAACTTATACCCTTACTCCAACAAACACCGCTTCTGGGGCTGTTACATGGAACGGCGTATGCAGTGATCCAGATTTATGCTGATAAATATCCTGATATAAATTAAACAAAATAAAATAAAAGCCCCGATTTGTCGGGGCTTTTATTTATCTGGTGTAATCATTCTTCTCTCCTTAAATCTTTTCAACGCAACTGATTACAATGTTTAATTCTTATTTAAGTTGTAAGATCCAAAATCCCTTTTGACAGTTATCGTTAAATTGCATTCAATTGCCCCATAAATTCTTAACTGGGGAATCTCGTGGAAAATTATCCGCAAAAAATTACCGTTGGCTGGCGTGAATGGTTGAGTCTGCCTGAGTTGGGTATTGATCGAATCAAAGCCAAGGTAGACACTGGTGCCAGAACATCGGCGATACATGCTTTTTCGGTAGAGCCAATTGAAAAAAATGGTGAGCTTTGGGTGCGTTTTGGTGTGCATCCAAACCAAAACGATACTGAAACCGAAATCTGGTGCGAGGCGCCAGTCAAGGATGAGCGTAATGTCACAGACTCGGGCGGCCATACTGAAAAACGTTATGTGATTCAGACGCCATTGAGCGTTGGCGGTCATACCTGGCCAATCGAAATTACCCTTACAAACCGCGACACCATGCTGTTTCGAATGTTACTAGGACGCACAGCCATGACGACTGGTAATATATTAGTCAACCCGGCATTGTCCTATCAAGCAAGCCCCCAATCCAACAACACGATCCAAGCGCCCAAAGACGAAGCGCTTGATGGAGAATCTGCATGAAAATAGCCATTTTGTCCCGCAACTCGAAGTTGTATTCGACTCGCCGATTGGTGGAGGCGGCGCAAGCGCGAGGACATGAGGTAGATGTGCTGGACGTGTTGCGGTGTTATATGAATATCACTTCAATGAAACCTGAAGTGCATTACAAAGGCGAAAATCTCAGCGGTTATGATGCTGTTATTCCGCGGATTGGTGCTTCGGTGACCTTTTACGGAACGGCAGTACTGCGCCAATTTGAAATGATGAATGTTTATCCGCTCAATGAGTCAGTGGCTATCAGTCGTTCTCGCGATAAATTACGAGCATTACAACTATTGTCACGTCGTGGAATCGGTTTGCCGGTCACGGGATTTGCGCATCGCCCGGATGATGTTGACGATTTAATCAAGATGGTCGGTGGTGCACCTTTGGTTATCAAGCTACTGGAAGGTACTCAAGGTATAGGTGTGGTGCTTGCTGAGACTGCCGGGGCAGCGGAAAGTGTTATTGAAGCCTTTATGGGTATGAAAGCCAATATTCTGGTGCAGGAATTTATCAAAGAAGCCGGTGGTGCAGATATTCGTTGTTTTGTGGTGGGCGAAAAAGTCGTTGCTGCTATGAAACGCCAGGGCAAAGAGGGCGAGTTCCGTTCAAATCTGCATCGTGGTGGTACGGCTAACTTAATTCGGATTACACCCGCTGAACGCGCTACTGCCGTCCGTGCTGCTAAGACAATGGGCCTAAATGTCTGCGGTGTGGATTTATTGCGATCCAACCATGGTCCAGTGGTAATGGAAGTGAATTCGTCGCCAGGTCTGGAAGGTATTGAAGCGGCAACCGGTAAGGATATCGCCAGTTTGATTATTGATTTTATTGAAAAGAACTCTGTTTCCGGAACCACTAAAACCAAAGGCCGAGGTTGATGGCAGATGAGCTGATTATTGCTGGGCAGCAAATTGCCCCGGGACAAAACAAAGTGGTGGATGTACCGCTACCTGATTTGTATATGCATACCTCATTGAGTATGCCGGTGCAGGTGATGCGAGGCCGCCGGGAAGGTCCGGTGTTATTTGTTTCGGGTGCGGTACATGGCGATGAAATTGTTGGTGTGGAAATTATTAGACGTTTGGTACGCAGTAAACGTCTTAAAGGGTTGAAGGGTACGTTAATCACAATCCCGGTGGTCAATGTCTATGGCTTTATCAACCAAACACGTTATTTACCGGATCGTCGGGATTTAAACCGCTGTTTTCCGGGGTCAGAGGAAGGCTCCCTGGCGGCACGATTAGCTAATTTGTTTATGAGTGAAGTGGTTAAGAAATGCACCCATGGTGTGGATCTTCATACTGCAGCCATCCATCGTGACAATCTGCCACAAATACGTGCTGCATTAGATAATCCTGTAGTTGAAGAGATGGCGAGATCGTTTAACGCACCAGTGATTCTGAATTCAGGATTGATTGAAGGTTCATTGCGTCATGCCTGTCAGCAGGTGAATGTGCCAGTCATAGTTTATGAAGCCGGTGAGGCATTACGCTTTAATGAACTGGCGATTCGTGCCGGTGTCAGAGGGGTGTTAGCAGTGATGCGCAAGCTTGGTATGTTAACGGAGTCACGTACCAAACATGTAAAACCTGTTGATCCATTTGTTGCACGATCCAGTAGTTGGGTACGAGCACCGCAAAGTGGAATTTTCAGGATGTTGGTGCCGATGGGCGCACAGGTGAAAAAAGGCGATATTCTGGGGATGGTGGCAGCACCGTATGGTGATGAAAAATCTGAAACCAAAGTTGTCGCAATCTGTAGTGGCGTTATCATTGGCAGAACCAATATTCCGTTAGTAAATGAAGGTGAAGCCTTGTTTCACATAGCGCGATTTAACCGTCCTGACGAGGTCGCGGATAGTGTTGAAGCCTTCAATACCAACCTGGATCCTTCAACAGATACCAGTACACCCGAAGAGCGTCCGATTATCTAAATCTGACTTTCCGAAGAGATAGTCTTGATACTGTCATAATATTTTTGCAATTTGTCCTTAAAATAGTGACAATCCCGCGATTTTAACCGTAGCCAAAGGGGGTCATACTGATGACACAAACCCAAGCCAACCTTACTATCAACACACCGCCAGTTGCACCTGAAGAATGGAGTGCGCAACAGAGCAGTAAGCTTTATGGTGTGCGTGATTGGGGGGCGGATTATTTTGATATTTCCGCCGATGGCAATGCTGTTGTCAGTCTGCAATTTGGTGAAAAGACGGTTCATGTTCCGTTGATTGATATCGTTAATGGCATGAAAGAACGCGGGCTGGATATGCCTGCGGTATTACGCATCGAAAATCTATTGGATTTGCGTATTACTCAATTAAACGAAGCTTTTGCTCGCGCTATCAAAACCGCTGGTTACAAAAATCACTATCGTGGCGTATTCCCGATCAAGGTAAATCAGCAATGCCATGTTATTGAAGAAATTGCTGATTACGGACGACGCTATCATCATGGCCTGGAAGCAGGCAGTAAAGCAGAACTCATCATTGCGATATCGCAGTTGCGTGATCATGACAGCCTGATTATCTGCAACGGTTACAAAGACGAAGAATTTATTGATTTAGGTTTGTATGCTCGTCAAATGGGCATTCCGTGCTTTTTTGTACTGGAAACCGCCACAGAGCTTTCCACTATTTTAGAGCGCAGTAAAGCTTTGGGTATTGATCCTTTGATCGGCGTGCGTATTCGTCTGGCTTCAACGGTTGAAGGTCACTGGAATGGTGACAGTGGGGATCGTTCAATTTTCGGCCTGTCCACCAATGCATTGCTTGAAGTGGTTGAACAGCTCAAAAAAGCCGATATGTTGCATTGTCTGCAGTTATTACACAGCCATCTGGGTTCGCAAATCCCCAATATCCGTAATATTCGTAGTGGGGTGATGGAAGCCTGCCGTTTCTATACTGGCCTTATCGAAGAAGGCGCGCCGATGGGCTATATGGACCTTGGTGGTGGTTTGGCCGTGGACTATGAAGGTGCCCATTCAAACAGCACTCACAGTATGAACTATGGTCTGGACGAATATTGCTACAACATTATTGAAACCTTGCAGGAATGTCTGGATCCACTGGATATTGCTCATCCGGTTGTGATCACTGAATCTGGTCGTGCATTAATCGCCTATTCTTCGATGTTGTTATTCAATGTTTTGGAAGTACGTGACCATAAGCCAGGCATTATCCCTGATGCAGCGCCGGAAGACAGTCACGATATGCTGTTTAATCTCTACGCCGTGCTTGGCAACGTGACACTGCAGAACCTGCAGGAATGTTACAACGACGCTATTTATTATCGTGATGAATTACGTGAGTTATTCCATCACGGTCAGGCAACATTAAGGGAACGAGCGTTAGCTGAAAACGTTTCACTGGCGATTCTGGAGAAGATCTCCGAGTTATTGCCTCAGGCACGACGGGTTTCTGCTGAGCTGGAAAGCCTGCCAGAGTTACTGTCAGATATTTATTACGGTAATTTCAGTCTGTTTCAATCATTGCCGGATATTTGGGCGATTGATCAGATCTTCCCGATCATGCCGATTCACCGCTTGAATGAAAAACCGACTCGCTCTGCAGTGATCGCTGATATGACCTGCGACTGTGATGGCAAAATTGATTCATTTTCTTATGAAGATGGCATCTGTAAAACCCTGCCGTTGCACCCACTCAAAGAGGGGGAAGAATACTATTTAAGTGTTTTCCTGGTCGGGGCATATCAGGAAACATTAGGTGATTTGCATAATTTGTTTGGTGATACCAACGTTGTCAGTGTGCATATCAGTGAAGATGGCAAGTTTAATTTTGTTCGTGAGTTTCATGGTGACAGTATTGCCGACGTACTCAGTTACGTTGAATACGACCCTAAAGTGATGCAGGAGCAATTCCGTAAACTGGCGGAGCAGGCCGTGCGGGATGGCAAAATTTCGGTACCAATGCGTCAACAAATGTTACGTGCCTTCAGCGACAGCATGAATGGCTATACCTTCTTTGAAAGATAATCTCAGGTTTAAGGACTCAGCTCTATGTCAAAAGTGATCATTATTGGCGCCGGTGGTGTTGGCGGCGTCGTTACTCATAAA
>NZ_JAUSCC010000125.1 GCF_030651745.1 Methylophaga sp. | reverse complement strand
TGACGGCCAGTTATAACCTTCGGCATATCCTGCACAGGTTTCACCTGTCCAAGTTTGGCCTAGACTGCAACGCTGCCAAATAAGATTGGTCTTCGTATCGGTTATCGTGCCATCACCATTATCTGAATAACGTTGATCAATTAATGGCTTTGCCTGTACTGATGTTTGATAAGCTAGTATTAATACTGCGGCTGTAAACATTACTAAAGCACTAAAGGTATTTTTCAAGATCATTTTCGACTTCCCTTTCAAAAATCTGAATTGTATCAGCGGTAAGCGTGATTAAATCTAACAGTATTTTATGTATTTTAATAACTACATTTCATACTTAATATCAACAAAACAATTAGGATCTTTGATTTTTTATCTTCGAGTAATACCTCCTAAAGCCATAGTATGTGCTCAACATAAATCTGTTGTTTTCAATTGTTAACGTTCCAGAACAATCCGATAACGCACATCGCCTTTCCGTAGTTTTTCAATCGCTTCATTAATCTGCTCAAACGGATAGATCTCTATGACCGGTTTCACTTGGTGACGCTGTGCAAATTCCAGCATTTTACTGCAGGTTTGCATGCTGCCGGTGTCTGAGCCGGAGATGCTTCTTTGTGCTTCTGTAAGATTAAACACTCTGATATCTAACGGCTCCATGGTGGCACCAACAAAATGCAGCCGACCTCTGGGTTTTAACTTACTCAGGTATAGATTCCAGTCAAGTTTGACATTGACGGTAGAAAGGATCATATCGAATTTTCTGGGCAAATCTGCCATAGCGGTTTGATCGCGTGAGTCCACACTATGCTGGGCTCCCATATCCAGTGCTTCCTGTAATTTGGATTTGCTGGTAAATGCGGTGACCTCACAGCCCCAAGCCTTAAGAAATTGCAATGCAATATGACCTAGCCCACCGATGCCGATAACCCCCACTTTATCAGTCGGTTTAATATCAAATTGGACCAGTGGATTGAATACCGTCAGCCCGCCACAAAGCAGTGGTCCTACAGATTTAAGATCAATATGTTCAGGCAATTGAATAACACTATTGGCATTTGCCCGAACCTTATCGGCAAAGCCACCATGGTGGCCGACTATCGTGGGGGTTAACTCAGGACAGATATTTTCATCGCCGTTATGGCATTGTTCACAGGTTTCACAATAATCTGCATACCAGCCTAAACCAACGGTTTGGCCGATTTTCAGGTTAGTTACAGCAGCACCAAGCTGACTCACGGTTCCGACAACTTCATGCCCGGCAACTACGGGATAAGCAGACATTCCCCAATCATTATCAATTATGCTGATATCGCTATGACAAATGCCGCAATACTGAACATCAATCTCAACTTCATGTTCTCCAAGCGGGCCGGGCTCATATTGGTAGGGGGTAAGTTTGGCCCCAGCTTCCAGTGCAGCATAAGCATTAATCATCAGGTGTCCTTAATCTGTCAGCAAAAGATAGTGGTGCGACCATTGTATTGCTGATACGCGCTGTTGATTATCTGAAAATGGCAAACTATGCCGATAGATATTCAATAACCTCATATGTTGATTAGACTTTCACCGATTCAATAACAACTGAAATAAAAAAAGCCCCATCAGCTAAGCTGACAGGGCTTTTATATTGAGAAGCTTAGGTTTTAATCGGCTTCTTTAACAATTTGCGCTTGATGGAAGTTTTCAATACCCATTTTATCAATCAGACTTAATTGAGTTTCCAGCCAGTCAACGTGTTCTTCTTCTGATTCCAGAATTTTCTTGAATAAATCACGAGTGACATAATCAGCAATCTGTTCGCAGTATTGAATGCCTTCTTTCAAATCCGGAATAGCATCCATTTCCAATGACAGATCAGCTTCAAGCATTTCGCGGGTATTTTCACCGATGCGTAATGGGCCAAGATCCTGCAGATTTGGTAAACCTTCCAGAAATAAAACACGTTCCGTCAGTGCATCGGCATGTTTCATTTCATCAATAGATTCATGATATTCATGTTCGTACAGATTTTTCAGACCCCAATCCTTGTACATTTTGGCATGTAGAAAATATTGGTTAATGGCTACCAGCTCATTACCCAAAACTTTATTCAATAACTCAATAACTTTTTTATCGCCTTTCATTGGATTCTCCCTTATTCCTAAATCTGATGTAGACGATTATCGTTGATAAAAATCAAAAGTCAAAGATAAGTTATTGATATTAAAGGCAAATGATAACAATTATCATCTGCATTATGTTCCATTGAGGGAGAGGTAATGATGATTAACCATTAATGCTAAATAAATTAGTGACTTGATGAACAGTCAAAAAACCCATAAAAATCAGGGGAATCAAATTTGGGGGGATTGTTGATGAATTCGGAGTTTAAACAAATTTGTTATATGCGCAACAATAGCGCTAGGCGTTTACCGTTTTACCAACCAGATAGCTATCCTGTTCATAGGAGTGAGGAGCATGTTGTTGTAATACACTATTCACCCTAAACTGGCATTTACCACAGCAGGCTGCTGCTCCGGTGGTTTCACGGATAGCTTCCAGCGTGGCAGCACCAGCATCAATAGATGCTTTTACCTTATCTACATTCACGTTGTTGCATACACAAACTATCATCAAAAACCCCCCGTTGTTTAACGTTGATGTAAATGATAATGATTGTTATTTATTTAGTCAAACACCTTTAGCCATTTTTTGGGAGAAATTCCCGAAATTCTTTGTTGCGATGAATGCATTTACATCGTAACGTTGCTGTACCAAGCGTTAGAGAATTGTATGAAAGCCATATCAGCAACCGTATTAATTGTAGAAGATCACCGTGATTTAGCTGCCAATGTTGGGGATTATCTCGAAGTTGGCGGATTTACTGTGGATTTTGCAAGTGATGGCATTACCGCATTACAGTTATGTGAGGAACACCACTACGACGCTATTGTGCTGGATATCATGTTACCAGGCATAGATGGTTTTGAAGTCTGTCGCAGATTGCGTCAGGAAATGCATATTCAGACGCCCATCATCATGTTGACAGCCCGAGATACCATCAACGATAAAGTGAACGGTTTTGATTTGGGCGCAGATGATTATCTGATTAAACCATTTGAAATGCGTGAACTGGAAGCACGGCTGATCGCGATGATCAGACGCCAGCGTGGTGAGCTTGAAGGCGGAAAGTTAACTGTTGCCGATCTTAGCTATGATTTGGATACGATGCGTGTGATGCGGGGCGATAAGGTGATCAAACTGTCTCCAATCACCCTACATATTTTGCGAATTCTGATGCGCGAATCGCCAAAGATTGTCAGTCGTGAACGTCTGGAAGCTGAAGTCTGGGGTGATGATGCACCAGATAGCGATACGCTCCGCAGTCATCTGTATAACCTGCGGAAAAGCCTGGATAAACCGTTCCAGCATCAGCTTATGCATACCCTACCGGGCGTTGGTTATAAGCTCTGCAGAGAAGAAGATCTTTAAGGGTTAATCAACGACTGCGAAACTGAGCTTTGGGGAAATGCACACTGACCTCGGTACCCTCACCCATCTTGCTGGATAAACGCAGGTTCCATTCATAACGGTTGCATAAACGTTTCACAATGGTCATGCCGATCCCATAACCTGTAGCCTGCTGTTTATCATCGGCACGGAAAAACGGTTTAAACACTTTCTGTATTTGCTCTCTATCCATACCGATCCCACTATCCGCTACTGAAAATCCATCGGACCGAATAGACACTGTGATATTACCCCGCAGTGTGTAGTTGAAAGCATTGCGCAGCAGGTTGCCAATCAGAATCGGCAACACACGTTCCGCAGCCAGCACCACTAAAATGCCTGACTCTTCAACATTAACGGTAATCGGTTTGTCCTGATGAATCATTCGCAGGTTATCCAGTTCAGCAGCAATCAAATCATTGACTGTCACTTCGCGTAGCGGTAATGCTTCGATCTGTTCTCTTGCCAGCAACAGCAAGGTTTCAATCAGCGATTCCATATCCATCAGCGTGCGATACATACGGTTCATTTCTGTTACCGCCTGATCACCGTACTTACGTTCTACCAGCTCCAATGCACCACGGATAACAGCTATCGGCGTGCGTAATTCATGACTGACATCGCGGGTAAAATTGCGTTCACGTTCAACAAACTGTTCCAAGCGATTAGTGAATTCATCCAAAGCCCGAACCAGACTGGAGACTTCATCATCCGGGATATTGCGTAAGTCATCGAGATCCAGCTGAGGGAAATTCCCCTCACGAAAATCGACATCATTCACGGCCCGTGACAATTTCATAATCGGAGAAACCGCTTTATGTGACTGTCGATAAGCAATCCAAGCCAACAGATAAAGCACGATCAACACCAATCCCAGTGGTAATAAGCCAAACACCAGCGCCAATCGTGAAACTTTCACTTCATCGAAAATCAGATACAGACGACGGTTGCCTTTATCCTCGACATATACAATCGGTTGCTGCCCTGCCAACTCAGCACGCTGCAAGCCTGGTCCGAGATCCTGTAAAGCCGTGGGTAAGTCTGAAAAGTCATCCATCTCAGCCATATACGCTTTGAGATTCATGGTGTTAGGTAAAGGAAAGGTGGGATCTTCGGAGCGCATATCCCAGAAATGTTGTGCCTCACCTTCCAGTGCCGCACGTACCAATACATCCTCTAACGTCGCTTTCGCGGCATAAACTCCGGCGATAGCCACCAGGCTGATTAAGGCAATCTGTATCAGAAAGACCTTAACCAGCTTAGCTTGTAGATTGGTATTGGATTTAGCCATTACCTCAGTTTACCCGTTTGGAGAATAAATAATGTGTCACCAACCACTCGGTACCATCACGATAACCGAATAACTCGGCACAGGCCATAAAGAACAGTCGCCAGCGTTGTAACCAGATAGCGCCCTCGCCTTCACCATAGGTTTTATCAAATAACGCTTTAATCTGCTTAGCATTTTTATCGGTGTTGTCCAGCCAGGCTTCGGCTGTTTTCTGGTAATGCTGACCGTTTACCAGCCATTGTTTTTCAATTTGCAATGCATCCTGAAAATGCAACAAAGTATCGGCAGAAGGCATCAGTCCACCGGTAAAGAAATAACGGCCCATCCAATTGTCATCACCCTCGGTTTCAAACGGATACACCACACTGCGATGACAGAAAATATGCACAAACAGTTTGCCTTCAGCATTCAGCCAGCGGCTGACTTTATCCAGCAGTTGCTGGTAATTACGCATATGTTCAAACATTTCAATCGACATGATTCGATCATATTGTGTATCAAGTTCCAGCTCATTCACATCACAGGTAATAATGTGAATATTGGTTAAGCCACGAGCAAACGCTTGCTTTTCAATGTATTCACGCTGTGAGTTTGAATTCGATACGCCAGTAATCCGCGAATACGGGAAACGCTGGGCCAGATAAAGCGTCAATGAGCCCCAACCACAGCCTAACTCAAGAATATCCTGACCATTTTTGAAATCACCACGTTCGATATACACCTCAAGCATAGCTTTTTCGGCCTGATCCAGATTCAACGTGTAGTCATCCCACCAGCAACCGCTGTATTTCAAATGTTTACCCAAAGCCAACTGATAGAACTCGGCCGGAACTTCGTAATGCTGTTCATTGGCGGCCTGGGTTTCTATCGCAATCGGGCTGTTACGCAACATCTCGATGCATTGGTTTTTGATTTCACTGGCCGCCTCCGGATCATAGGCATTTTCATCATGAAGACGCTGTTTGAGTAACTTGCGTATACCGACCCGTATTAACAGATCGGGGACCAAGCCTTTTTCGGCGATAGTGATCAAACTCATGTTTTTTTCCTCCAGGGAATAAATGCACTGGTTGTTTGTTGATAACGGCGATACTTTTCACCACGACTGCGGATCGCCTGTTGTTCGGTATAAGGTATGCCGGTAATGAAATACAGAAATAACAGCATCACCAGCGGTGCAAGCCATAGCCATGCTGCGTGTTCGATACCAATCGCCATTAATGGATAGGCAAACCAGTGCAACCACTCAAAAAAGTAATTGGGATGTCTGGAATATTTCCACAAGCCAGTATCACAGACTTCACCTTTGTTATCGGGATCGGTTTTGAAATCGGCTAATTGGTTATCGGCAATCGTTACCCCGGTAATCGCAATGATGGCAACCAGCAGACCGGCATACTGGGCAATACCCAAAGATTCAATCTGGCCCTGACAGATAAACCACACCGGAATAGCAAATCCCCAGGCCAGCAGTGCCTGAAACTGAAAAAAGAAAAAATGATAAAAACTGGTTTTACTACCCCAGTATTGGCGCAGATATTTATAGCGGCCATCTTCATCTTCACCCAATACGCGTCGGGCAAGATGAAGGCCTAATCTCAAATACCACAGCAGCATAATCATGGCGGCAAGGATGCTTAATGGCAGATAGCCATCACTGGTCAGCAAATGAAATAAGGCTAAAAAGCTCAGTGAAAATGCCCATAACACATCGACAATGCCGGCATTTTTACTGCGTAGCTGCCAAAACCAGCCACCTAACATAACCAGAGATACAATAAAAAGACTAAACCACAGCATGTTGTTTTACCGATTCTTGGTGACGCCAATGCATTGCCAGCGTCATTAATAATGGAATGGCCAGTCCCCAGCTGATCGCAAGAACTACAATCAGTATTTCAGGTTGCAGCCAATCCAATGCCCCCAAGCGACTGCCAGCGTAATAGGAAACCGGACTGGCAATAGCTGAAAAGAGTCCTGCCAGCAAACGACGTTTTAATAACCATGACATTGAATGATTAAGCGTTAAGGCAAAGTTGATCCATAAACACCAAATCCACCATGGCGCAATTGGCTCAATTGTTTGTGCCTGATACGTCATTAAACTCCAGGCGGACCAGCTTGAATCGAGCACCAAACCAATCAAAATCGCCGCCAGCACCAATTTGTAATCCGTCTGTTTCCAGGGATAAAAGCGGAAATGAATGATCAAAAAAACAGCAGTAAATATCACTGCCGGTGAGTTTAACTGGGCGGCGCCACTTAAAACGCAGACAAACCAACCGATTTGAAACAGTACAAAATTAAGGATAGTCAGCCGATCAGGCATACGCTGGACACCACTGCGCTCGGCGATTATCGGCTTTACTGAATAACAAATGCACGTCACTGATACTGCGTTCAGCAAAACCACCTTCGCAGTAACACAGATAAAACTCCCACATTCGAATAAACGAATCTGGATAGCCCATAGCACGGACTTTATCTAATGAGCCCATAAAACGTTCACGCCAGGTTGCCAACGTTATGGCATAACTTGGTCCGATATCTTCCAGACTGGTGAGCTTGAGTTTGGCTTTTGCCGCCGCATTACTCAGCACAGTGACACTGGGGATAAAACTGCCAGGGAAAATATAACGCTTAATAAAATCGACAGATTTGACCGCTTGTTTATAGCGATGATCTTCCAGTGTAATCGCTTGAATAATGGCTAAGCCGTCTGGGGTTAATAAGTCGGCACAACGCTGAAAGTAATTATCGATATAGTGATGACCAACGGCTTCAACCATCTCAATCGAAATCAGCTTGTCATATTGCCCTTGCAGATCGCGGTAATCGTCTAGCAAAACCGTTATTTGATTGGACAGACCCGCTTTATTCACCCGTTGCACAGCATAGTCATATTGCTGTCTGGAAATCGTTGTGGTGGTGACTTTGCAACCATAATGTTGCGCAGCAAATAATGCGCAACCACCCCAGCCAGTGCCAATTTCCAGTAGATGATCTGTCGGTTGTAAATCCAGCTTGTCACACAATCTCGCCAGTTTTTGCTGTTGCGCGGTTTCCAGTGTTTCATTGCCGGTGTAATAAAGTCCCGAGGAATACATCATCCAGTCTTTATCAAGAAACAATTCAAATAACGAATTACCCAAATCGTAATGTGCCGCAATATTTTTGCGACTGCCACTTCGACTATTGCGATTGAGCCAATGAAAACCTTTAAGTAAGGCACCGGTAATTCTGGCAAAGCCTTGTTCCAGCTCATCGGTCAATGACTGATTACGTACCAGAATTCGTACCAAAGCCGTTAAATCGCTGCAATGCCAGTCACCCTGCATATACGACTCTGCTGCACCGACACTACCGCCTTGTACAACAGACTCAAAAAATTGCCGATCATAGACAGTCAACGTGACTGACAAATCGGCGTGAGAGTCACCCAATTCATAAACTTCACCTGCTGTATGTAAATGAATACAGCCTTTCTGAATTCTGCTCAGTTGACGGATAACCGCTTTTTCATAGAGTTTCGACAACCGGCTGATTTTGCCATTTTGCGTTTCAATAATGGCCGATTTACTCATTTATCATCTCCCTGAGATATAACGGGTTGGGTCACAATTTCAGCTTGTTGATCCGGATGACTGAATGATGGGGTATGTTTTCCCCATAAGCGTAATGCCTGCCAGTAAATACGAAGCACTACCCTGAGTGTCTGCAGTGGATAACGAATCGGTAACCAGCGCATGGACTTGGCAGTCATCGGCTGAAAATCCGCATGTAGCGTCGCATCAAACTGCCGTTCACCCTCACGCAATAACACCATATTGATATTGATGGCATCGTTATCCAACTGAAAACGCCATTGATACTGAATATCCATCGGCATAAACGGTGAGATATGGAATTGCTTATCAAAATCAAAACTCCATGGTTGAGTTTTCTGCTGATCAACTTTCAGCACATAGGCATAGCGCTCATTCCACGGTGTATTGTTAATTTCAGCGACAATAAACGCGAGTTGCTCCTGCTCGAAACAGAAATAAAATGTCACCGGATTAAAAATAAACCCCAGATATCGGGGATGGGTAAGGATCTTTACTTTGCCGGAGAATGATTCACCACTGCGTTGCTGGATTAATTCCACAACCGCCTGTTTCAAATCAGCCTGTTCGGATTGCAGATAATCCTTGCGATAAAAACTAATCAGATTGAATCGTTCCAAAGACCAGAATCGTGAGCGTTTAAAATGTGTCTGCAACTCATCCAGATCGAGCATCAGCATGGCTAATGGATACTGAAACTCATGGTTCTTCGGCAAATGCCGCTGATGATGCACCCAGCCGCGATAAATACCATCAGGCAACATCAGCAACCCCTTGCTGAGAATGTTCAAGCGCATCAATAACCCGCAGGGCACTTTTTACACCGTCTTCATGAAACCCCCAACCCCAATATGCACCACAATAAAAGGTATGCTGTAAATCCGTTACTTCATGCCAGCGACGCTGGGCATTCAAGGTCGACAGGTTATAAATTGGATGGGCATAACGACGATGCACCAGCACTTTTTTCGGATCGATTAAATATTCTGAGTTCAGTGAAACAATCAGCTGCTCAGAAGAATTCAGACTTTGCAGCGTATTCATGTGATAACTCACCGTACATTGCTGCTGCAGTTCAGCGCCGACCCGCACATTCCAGCTGGCCCATGCCTGAGGATTTTTGGGCAGTAATTTTTTATCGGTATGCAGATGCATTTCATTTTCCTGAAAGCCTATACCGCCCAACACAGCAACTTCCGTTTCACTGGGCTGATCCAGCATACGTAATGCCTGATCAGCATGAGCCGCAATAATGACTTTATCAAAATGACGTTTTTCACCATTTACCGTCAGGGTTACACCATGTTGGTGTCGCTCGATACGGTGCACCGGCGAACCCGTTATAAATTCGGCATCGCTCCTTCTCACCAGCGCATCAACATAGGATTTGGAACCACCTTTAACCACCCGCCATTGAGGCCGATTTGTCAGCGATAACATACGATGGTTATGCATAAAACGAATAAAATAATGTGCCGGGAAATCGACCACTGACAGACTCGGCCCCGACCACAAGGCACAGGCCATCGGCAGCAAATGATCGTTAATGAAAATATCACTGTAATTATTGATCGTCAGATATTGGCCTAGCGTTAAACCATCATCGTCTTCGTTTAACAATGAAGGCGCTTCACGATAAAAGCGCACCAGATCCCAGAGCATTCGATAAAAGCGTGGGTTAAACAAATTACGTCGCTGACAGAATAATTTATTCAAATCAGTTGCGTTATATTCCAAACCTGACTTGGCATTGCTGACACTAAAGCTCATTGCTGTCGGCTGACTATCCACGCCTAGTTCAGCTAAAAGCTGGCTGAAGTTGGGGTAATTTTGTTCGTTAAAAACGATGAAGCCGGTATCCACATTAAAAGTTTTGCCAGCAACTTCAACTGAATGCGTATCGGTGTGCCCCCCCAGGTAATTACTGGCTTCAAATACCGTCACCTCGTGGCGTTTTGCCAGGTAATACGCCGAAGTTAAACCGGAAATACCGGCCCCGACAACTGCAATTTTCATACAGATGCCTCTGACAGGATCTTCTTGCTTTCACGTTTGTGCAGTGGAACAGTTTTAACGTCCCATATCAGTCCAGACTTCCGCATAAGTTTTAAAACGTAATAGCTGAAATCGACTTCCCACCAATAAAATCCTTGTCTGGCAGAAACCGGATAATGATGGTGATTGTTGTGCCAGCCCTCGCCAAGTGTAAGCAATGCCAGAACAAAATTATTGCGACTCTCATCGCCGGTTTGATAACGTTTTTTCCCGACACGATGTGCCAGGGAATTGATAAGCAGCGTGGCATGCAATAACACCACCGTTGAAATAAAATACCCCCACACCAGCATTTGCCAACCGTTAGTGCCGAGGCCCGGAGCAAATTTCTCCAGCAAAACTCCACTGATAAATAATACTATCGCCAGCAAAACCGGAACCATCAGATCAAAGCGATCCAGCCAACGTAATTCGGCAAAACGTTGCCAATCCGGAACCAACTTATAATCTGCCCGGTAATGTTTGCCTGACAAAAACCACCCCATATGACTCCATAAAAAACCCTGTTTTGGCGAATGCGGATCGGCTGCCTGATCAGCGTGACGATGATGTTGCCGATGATGGGCAGCCCACCATAATGGCCCACGTTGAGTGGCACTTGCACCTATTAACGCAAACAAAAACTGTACTGGGCGCGAAGTTTTAAAGGATTTATGTGCAAAATACCGGTGATAAAACGCAGTAATGGCAAACATTCTGACCAGATATAAAACAACAGCAGTAACAACCGCCACCGTAGAAACGCCAACAACCAATACCGCCAGACAAGCCAGATGCAACACAATGAACGGGACTACTCTCAGCCAGTCAATGCCGGCATCTTCAGTATAAACAGACTCAGCGGAAAAATTGGTCTCACCATTGTCAAACCATTTTCGAATTGATTTCATGAAGTATCTCTTTTTCGATGTGATGAGCTTAGTCAGCAAAGCGTGAATTGCATGTGAAGAATTGCTAAGCACTCTTCACCCCGTTTTCACAAGCGATACGTTTTGATGAACTACGCCAAATAGTGAAACGGAAAAGTCACCATGCTCAGAAAAAGCAATCAACCGAGGTTATCGTGGTTATTACCGTTTTTAATGTTATTAACAGCCTGTAGCGGTAGCACTATGCAAAGCGCCTATCTAGACGATTATCGAAAAGCTCTCTCTGTCGAGGGTTCTGCCCCGTTAAACGATGCCGAAGCTGTAAAAGGTTTTATTGAGGTATTCAATCAGGTCCAGCACGGCGATGTGGCATCCATTATTAACGAAACCTACGCCGAAACCCTCTATTTCAACGACACCTTCCGCACCATCACCGATAGAAACGAGTTGATTGAATACATGCAGCAGACTGGCCAACAAGTGGAACGTCTTGAGGTGCAGATTGAGGATATCGCGCTAAGTAAACAGGATGTCTATGTACGCTGGGTGATGCGAATGCAGTTTTCAGTTATGGGTAAAAAAATAGATAGTGAATCGATAGGCATCAGTCAATTACGCTTTGATAAGGATGGCAAAATTATCCTGCATCAGGATTTTTGGGATGGCGTTGATGGCTTTTATCAATATCTGCCAATTATTGGTTATTCGCTGAGAAAAATCCGGAATCAATTA
>NZ_JAUSCC010000120.1 GCF_030651745.1 Methylophaga sp. | reverse complement strand
CGCAATCGAACGCAGTGACCCTCTTTAAGATCAATGGCAGGGATTAATAACATAACGCTTTCTCCATCAAACAAATTGTCAGGACTGACCGTCCCAGTTGATAAAATTTTTCAATAACTGCAAGCCGGCATGCTGGCTCTTCTCGGGATGAAACTGTACGGCAAACAGGTTTTCTTGTGCCAGTGCCGCTGCGAACGGTAAAGCGTAATAACTACGACCAGACACTTTGCCTTCATCGACAGGTTTAACATAAAAACTGTGAACAAAGTAAAAACGACTGTTTTGTTCAATATCCTGCCATAAAGGGTGAGTATAAGTCTGTTCAACTTCATTCCAGCCCATATGAGGTACTTTTAGTCCCTGCTCGACCGCTTTGTCAAAATACACCACGTCGCCGCCGATGATATTTAAACCATCAGAGCCTTGATTTTCCTGACTGTGAGTTAATAAAGCTTGCATGCCAAGACAAATACCGAGGAATGGTTTTTGTGTAGCCACTTCAATGATAATTTTGTCGAGTTCGAGTTTTTTGAGTTCAGCCATGCAATCCCGGATGGCACCCACTCCGGGAAATACAATGTGCTCAGCTGCACGAATCTCTGCCGGATCGGCGGTAACGAGAATTTGGGTGTGGTTATCAGCCACGGCTTCCAACGCTTTGGAGACTGAGCGTAAATTACCCATGCCGTAATCAATAACTGCAACGCGACGCATAAAACAAAAACCTGAGCTAGAAAAAGAATTATTAAATCGTTAACCGATTACAATGCACCTTTGGTGGATGGCAATTGTTGCAATGCACGCTCGTCCAAGGTGACGGCCATGCGTAACGCCCGACCAAACGCTTTAAAGATGGTCTCAGCGATATGATGTGCGTTGCGGCCTTTCAGGTTATCGATATGAAGGGTGATACCTGCGTGGTTGACCAAACCTTGAAAGAACTCATAAAACAGATCAACGTCAAATTCACCAATTTTGTCGCGGGTAAAGGTCACATCAAACTCAAAACCTGGGCGGCCGGATAAATCCAAGACCACACGCGACAAAGCTTCATCCAGCGGCACATAAGAATGGCCGTAACGGATAACACCTTTTTTGTCGCCCAGAGCCTGCTTTAATGCTTGACCGATAGTGATGCCGACATCTTCAACAGTGTGATGAGCATCAATATGCAGATCGCCGTTTGCTTTGATTTGCAGATCAAACAAGCCGTGTCGGGCAATTTGCTCCAACATGTGATCGAGGAATGGCACACCGGTTTCGGATTGAAATTTTCCGCTTCCATCCAGATTGATAGAAACTTCTATTTGTGTTTCGAGCGTGTTACGCGCAACAGTGGCGCTACGAGCGGTCATTTGCTTTCCTGAAAACTGAAATAAAAACAGATAATAACTGTTTCAGTGCAGGGTTTGAAGCGTTATCATGGCCTGTGACTTTTTTAGGGAAAATAAAATGACCCAAGCCCGGATGATAACGCCACTGTTTGAGGACCTTGCCAAGGTTGAACACCATCATCAGTTAGCCTGTCAGTCATGTGCTTTATACCGGCTATGTCTGCCGCTAGGCCTGCATCGAGATGACTTGTCTAAGCTGGATGAAATCATTAAACGCAGTGCAGGTTTCAAGCGCCATCAAATTCTGTTTGAACCAGCTTCGACATTCAAGACCATTTTTGTAGTACGTTCCGGTTCGTTCAAAACCACTATTTCAGCGGCAGATGGACGTGAACAAGTCACCAGCTTCTATTTCCCCGGTGAATTTATTGGTATGGATGCGATTTATCAGCAACGCTACTCATCAACTGCCCGCGCACTGGAAGCCAGCAGTGTCTGCGAATTACCGTATGAGCGGTTACAGGAATTCAGTGCCACGATTCCAGAGTTACAAAATCAATTAATGTCACGTCTCAGCAAAGAGATGTCTGCCGATAAAAACTTATTACTGTCTTTGGGTAAAAAAACCGCCCAGGAAAAGTTGATTAGTTTTTTATTGTCCCTTTCTCAACGGTTCAGTGAACGGGGTTATTCGGCGATGTCATTTCAATTGACGATGTCTCGAAGTGATATTGCCAATCATTTGGGGTTGGCGATTGAAACAGTCAGTCGTTTATTTACACAATTGCAAGAACAGCAGTTATTAACAACGCAGGGTAAAGAGGTCACTATTCTGGATATTGCTGCATTAAAACAACATTGCGGATAAAGCCGTAGCGCTTTAGCAACATTTTATTGACCTGGATCAATGTCATAATCCAGCTACGCCGTATGATCTGAAACTGTGCATTACATTAGAACATTATCGGAGTCACATTATGAAAAAAATTCCCCTGATTTCCTCAATCTTGTTGGCCGCTGGTCTGGCCAGCCCTATTTCTACAGTTATGGCTTATGAGGCTGGTGACTGGTTAATTCGGGGGCGTATTATCAATGTTAATCCGAATGACAGCAGTGGTAGTTTGACAGTTAATGGTGTTGATACTGGAAGCAAAGGTGTAAAAGTTGACAGTGATACAGTACCAGAGTTGGATATTACCTATATGATCACGCGAAACTGGGGGGTAGAGCTGATTTTAGGGTATTCCGAACACACTGTTAAAGGTGAAAAAAGTTGGGCTGGCCTCGGTAATGTAATTGATACCAAAGTGCTGCCGCCAACACTGACTTTGCAATATCACTTTCTGCCAGACTCCAATATTCGTCCGTATATCGGTGCTGGTGTGAACTACACTTATTTCTTTGATGAAAAAGTGCCAAGCAGCTCAGTTCTGAGCAATTCTGGTGACAAAGTTAAACTGGAAAGCTCTTGGGGTTGGGCTGCCCAGGTTGGTGTGGATATTGCTATCAACCAGGATTGGTTCGTCAATATGGATATTAAATATCTCGATATTGATACCACTGCGCGGTTTAAAAATACTGCTGTAGGTTCAGCCAAAATTAACGCAGATATCGATCCATTTGTTTACGGTATTGGTATCGGTCGTCGCTTCTAAGTTACAAGACGGTTGCTCTACCCGAAGCCCTCCTGATGGAGGGCTTTTTTATGATTGAGAATGTGGTCTGACCAGCGTTTTTAACCGAACACCGCAAATGGTTAGTACGGCAAAATATACTACAGCGGACGCACCGATAAGGCCCATTAACACGCTAAACCGATGCCAACCACCCCAGTTGAGCCATTCGCTGATTACAGGAGTTAACCATAGCAGCAGCATCACCAATACGCAATTGGCTATCAGCATGCGTATAAAAAAGATGCCCCAGCCCGCAATTGGGTGATATACCGCTTTTTTCCGCAAGGTGTAATACAGCAACCCGGCATTGAGCATGGCAGATAAGGCAGTAGCTAAGGCCAAGCCAACATGTGCCAGATAAATCATCAGAACAATGTTCAATCCCATATTGCTGACCATAGCAATAATGCCGATTTTAACGGGGGTTTTAGTGTCCTGACGTGCGTAAAAGCCCGGTGCCAGAACTTTGATGAAAATAAACGGTAACAGGCCTAACCCATAAGCCATTAAGCTTAAAGACGCCTGATGTGCGTCATAAGGGGTGAATTCGCCATATTGAAACAAGGTCACTAACAACGGCTCTGCCAGAATAATCAAACCGATAGCGGCTGGCGTGCCGATTAAAAAAACCCAGCGTAATGCCCAATCGATAGTATGCGAAAACTCCTGCATGGATGAAGTCGCATGTTTCTTGGAAAGGTTGGGCAGGATCACGGTTGCCAGAGCAATACCCAAAATGCCTAAAGGGAATTCAACTAAACGATCTGAATAATACAGCCAGGAAATACTGCCGGTGATAAGGAACGAGGCCAGCAAGGTATCGAGTAGCAAATTTATTTGCGAGACCGAGACCCCAAACATGGCCGGTATCATCAACCGTAAGATTTTTTGTACGCCTTCGTCTTTCCAGCCCCAGCGAGGTTTGGGCAAGCTGCCAATTTTCATTAAGAACGGCATTTGAAACAGTAATTGCACTACCCCGCCGATAAATACTCCCCAGGCCAGGGCTTTGACCGGTTCATCTAAAAGCGGTGCAAGCCATAAAGCACAGGCGATCATCGAAATATTCAAAAATACTGGGGTAAACGCAGGTACGGCAAATTTTCCAAAGCTATTTAGAATCGAGCTGGCTAAGGCGGTAAGCGAAACAAATAAAATATAAGGAAAGGTGATTCTTAACAGCTCCCCTGCCAACTGCAGCTTTTCGGGTTGATCCATAAAGCCCGGAGCAAAAATAAGAATTAAAATGGGTGCAGCAATGACCCCTATCGCGGTGATGAAAAATAAAATACCTGCCAAGGTACCACTGGTCGCTGCAATTAGTTGTTGCAGATCCCGATCCCCCTTCTCCCGATACTCTGCCAAAACCGGAATGAAGGCTTGGGAAAATGCACCTTCAGCAAACAAGCGCCGCAGAAAGTTTGGGATTTTAAAGGCAACAAAAAAAACGTCGGATCCCATGCCCGCACCTAAAAATCGGGCAATAACAATATCTCGAACAAATCCCATAATTCGGGATAAAAAAGTCATCAAACTTACAACGAGAGTAGACTTAAGCAATTTTTCTTTCATGGTCGCTTATTGGTTAGTGGTTAAGCCTGCTAGCGTTTTTGCGGAGGACAAACGATGCAGAATATGTTTAAAAATGTCCATTCTAAGCGTTTTTTACTGACATATCTTGGCTTGGTTGCTTTATTGCTGTTGTTTTTTTTAACGATGAGCCAGCAACAGCAAAGCTTTGATTCGTCTGCTGAGCCAGACGCAATGCTGACCATGTTTGAACCAACGTTGGAAATACCACAGTTTCTTGCCCATAACGCAGATAACTCAGTGTTTACCAATGATGCGTTAGTGGGGAAATGGAGCTTTATTTTCTTTACCTCTGCCGATTGCTACGATTGTGAGGCCATTATTAAAGTCTTAGCTAATTTGAAAGCCGGGTTGGCAAACCGTGCTGTACAGGTTGTTCTGGTGGATAACTCAGGCCAGCAAGCTGCAGAATTATTGGCGCTTGGGCAGGCTCATGATCTGCAGGCACAAGTCATTACTCTATCGTCTGCCGCGACCGATAAGAATGCGTTACCAGCTTTTTTCACCAGAAGTCGAGCCTTTGCACATCAGGATCTTGGTTATGCCGTTTTTTTGGTTAATCCAAAAGGTAAATTAACAGCGCGTTTTCAGGCGCCATTTACATCAGTTCTAATCAGGCAAAGTTTTATTCAGATCCGTTCTGAATATGCGCGCAATGGTTAATGATTATCTTCCATCGCAGCGGTAAAGCTGGAGGATAATTGCTCCAAAGTACTGGTTCTGCGGAAACTCGGCCTCCATACCAAACCAATCTCGCGTTTTGCCAGACTGTCTCGTTTTAAAGGTCTTAAGCAGATATCAGCATGTCGGACCATATCCGAATTAATAGCCATATGTGGAATCAAGGTAATGCCCAAGCCACTGGCGACCATTTCTATTAAAGTATACAAGCTGGTGGCCTGGACACTGCGTCGCTGAGCAGAAGCCGGTAGCTGGCAGGCACTGATAGCATGTTCACGCATGCAATGCCCCTCCGCCAGAAGTAATAATTCATTTATGGGTAGCTGATGCGGTTGTATTGATTCATTACTGCATAGTGAGTGTTGTTTAGGCAGTGCTACCCAAAATGGCTCTTCAGCGATAATACGATAGTTCAAATTTCGGGTATTGAATGGAAAGGCTAAAATAGCCACATCAATATCACCATTTTCAACTTGTATTAATAACCTTTCTGATTGATCTTCGATTAATAGCAGTTCCAATTGCGGTAACTGTTTGCGAATACGAGGAAGCACCCGGGGTAAGAGAAAAGGACTTATTGTCGGGATAACGCCAATCCGAATTCTTCCAGCTAACGGGTTTTTCTCCGCTTGGGCTAAATCGACTAAATCATCACTTAATGACAATATCTGACGAGCTCTTTCTGCCACCTCTTCACCAATAGGAGTGGTAAGCACTTTTCGATTGGTACGTTCTAACAGCCCTACTTCTAACAAGTCTTCTAAGTCTTGTATTCCAGCACTTAAAGTGGATTGGGTAACGTGACACTTTTCCGCAGCGCGGCCAAAATGTTTTTCTTCGATCACGGCCGTGAGATATTGAAGTTGACGCAATGTAGGAAGTCTCATAATCGCTTTAGCCACTTATTTAGATGAAAATGATTTGTTGCTCTAATTTATCATAGTTTAATCAACAATTCCTGAGCCAACAAAAAAACTTGTTTGATGTAAGATGTTACAAAATTCTGAATAATTTCGGCTGGAGAAGTGATGCGTAAGTGGCAATGTTTAGTTTGTGGGTTCATCTATGACGAAGCCAGAGGGTTGCCTGAAGAGGGAATTCCGCCGGGCACAGCATGGGATGATATTCCTGACGATTGGGAATGCCCGGAATGTGGTGTCGGTAAAGAAGATTTTGAAATGCTCGAAATCGAATAAACACCACAAATATTATTTTACTGTTTCTGACGATCTCGCAGTAAAGTACTTCCTCCATTATTTGTAAGTGCTGTCATTAAATCATAATCATAAAACGAAATACTCTTATTGTTATTTAAGTGATTACCGAAATCTCCCTATCTCAGTTTCGTAATATCCAGAAGTCAGTTTTTTATCCTGCCTCAGGAATAAACTTATTGGTCGGAGAGAATGGTTCGGGTAAGACCAGTGTTTTGGAAGCTATCCATTTATTAGCTATGGGCCGCTCGTTTCGGACTCGTAATTTAAAAAACGTCATTCAAACAGAACAAAAGCAATCACAGCTTTTTGCCAGAATTCATCCTGGCATTCCTGTCGGGATGCAAGTTTCCGCTACGCTCGGAATACAGATTCGACTCAACAATGCTCCTTTGAAAAAACTTTCTGATTTAGCAAGTCATCTCCCCCTTCAATATATCCCAGCAAATTGCCATCAGTTTTTTGATCTTGGTCCAGGGTTTCGGAGGAAAGTAATTGATTGGGGATTGTTTCACGTGGAACAAGAGTTCATGTTTCACTGGCAAGCATATAAAAAAGTCCTATCACAACGAAACGCAGCTCTGCGAAACTCAAAGCCAGTTAATGAAGTTCGGGTGTGGGATTCATCACTTGTAGAGCACGGGCAAAAAATAGCTGGCTATCGCGAGATTTATCTAACAAAATTATTGGACGAGTTTATTGCTTGGTTTGGCAAACTCTGCTCGGACTTTAAAGATGCAAAGTACGCAATACGCTATTCGACTGGTTGGCCAAAAGAATCACAATTTGCAGAAGTTTTGCATGCAACAATTTCAAGAGATATTGCACTGGGATATACCCGATCAGGTCCTCATGCGGCAGATTGGTCTATCCGTATAAATGGACAGGATCCCGCCGAGATGTGTTCGCGAGGGCAACAGAAAATGTTTTTTTTAGCTATAAGCCTGGCGCAAATTTCGTTATTACAAGAGAAAACCCAGCAGAAAAGTGTATTGTTAATCGATGATATAAGTTCAGAGCTAGATGCTGAGCATCAACAATTAGCGCTGAAAAGTATTAAAAATCTTAATATACAGTCCTTCATTACGACTACAAATCCAGACCTGTTCAGCGCATTAAATAGTGAAGAAAAAGACTTAATGTTCCACGTGAAACGTGGAGAAATTAGTCAAGCATAGTCGAGCTGTCAACCGGCAACGATACATAGTAGAATGAACAATTGTGCATTACCTTGCAGTAAATGGATTAATTTATGACCACTGAAAACAATAGTTACGATTCTTCCAACATTAAAGTTTTAAAAGGATTAGACGCCGTCAGGAAAAGACCGGGTATGTATATCGGTGATACTGATGATGGAACTGGTTTGCATCACATGGTGTTTGAGGTTTTAGATAACTCCATAGATGAATCTTTAGCGGGTTACTGCACAGAAATAAATGTGCGCATTCATCCTGACGATTCAGTTTCGGTTGAGGATAATGGGCGCGGAATACCGGTAGATATGCATGAGGGTGAAGGTGTTTCAGCCGCAGAAGTTATCATGACCGTGTTACATGCCGGTGGTAAGTTTGATGATAATTCTTATAAGGTTTCTGGCGGACTCCACGGCGTTGGTATTTCTGTTGTAAATGCGTTATCAAAAAAACTAACGCTGGAAATCAAACGTAATGGTTTCATGCACAAACAAACTTATACTCATGGTGTACCCGATGCCCCACTGAAAGCGTTTGAAGAAACTGAATCAACCGGCACCAAAATTCAATTTTGGCCAAGTGAAGAAACCTTCACTCATATCACCTATGACTACAAAATTCTTGCTAAACGTATTCGTGAACTCGCCTTCTTAAACTCCGGAGTCAGAATTGTCCTGACGGATGAGCGTGATGAAAAGACAGAAGTCTTTCATTATGAAGGTGGCATAAGAGCGTTTGTTACACATTTAAATAAAAATAAAACGTTTGTTCATGAGCACGTAATTAATATCAGTGGTACCCGCGACGATGTGGTTGTTGAATTAGCCATGCAATGGAATGACTCCTATCAGGAAAATATTTATTGTTTTACCAATAACATTCCGCAACGTGATGGTGGTACTCACTTAGCTGGATTCAGAGCGGCACTGACCCGAAGCTTGAACCAATATATTGAAAGCGAAGGTTTGGCGAAAAAATCCAAAGTTGTCACCAGTGGTGATGATGCTCGCGAAGGGTTGACCGCAGTATTATCGGTAAAAGTGCCTGATCCAAAATTTTCATCACAAACCAAAGATAAATTAGTTTCCTCAGAGGTTCGTACAATAGTTGAGTCGTTAGTTAACGAACATTTCCAGGATTTCCTGATTGAAAATCCCAGCGAAGCCAAGCTGATTGCCAATAAGATGATCGATGCGGCTCGTGCCAGAGATGCAGCACGCAAAGCTCGCGAACTCACCAGACGTAAAGGTGTTTTAGATATTGCTGGCTTACCAGGGAAGTTAGCAGATTGTCAGGAGCGAGATCCTGCCCAATCAGAATTATTCTTAGTGGAAGGGGACTCGGCCGGTGGCAGTGCCAAACAAGGCCGTGATAGAAGAACACAAGCGATACTTCCGTTGAAAGGAAAAATCCTAAACGTCGAACGTGCTCGTTTTGACAAGATGATCGGCTCTGCTGAGGTCGGTACATTAATTACGGCATTGGGTTGCGGTATCGGTCGTGATGAATATGATCCGGAAAAACTACGTTACCATCACATCATTATCATGACCGATGCGGACGTCGATGGATCACATATCCGTACCCTGCTGCTGACGTTTTTCTATCGGCAAATGCCGGAGTTGATTGAGCGTGGACATGTGTATATTGCACAGCCACCGTTATATAAAATCAAAAAAGGTAAGCAGGAACGTTACGTTAAAGATGATGCTGAAATGGAGCGTTATTTGACAGAAGTTGCTTTGACAAATGCGGTGCTCTATCCAACGGCAGATGCTGTACCCATCGAAGGTAATGCGTTGGCGCAATTGGTCAATGAATATCAAACCTTAAGAGCGATTATCACCCGTTTAGCCAATCATTATTATCCGGCGTTTTTGGATGAGCTGATTTATCAGGCAGCCATTCCTGAGTTCACCAATACCGCGGCGATGAATGAATGGCTAAAAGCCATTGAGCAACGCATGAACGCCATAATGCCGACAGGAACGTACTTTGTGCTGGGTCTGCAGAAACATGATAAAGAACCTATGCCGCATGTGAACATAAGCTTTACTCGTCACGGCATCAGTAACGATTTTCATGTGCCGGGAGAGTTTTTTGCTAGTACGGAATATCAGAAGATCATGTCTTTCTCTAATAAAATCAATGGCTTGTTTGGCGATGGCGCAAGAATTGAGCGTGGTGAAAGAAATGAAAGCGTACAACATTTTGCCCAAGCGGTTAAATGGTTAATGGCTGAAGCGCGACGTGGCCAACATGTACAGCGTTATAAAGGCTTGGGTGAAATGAATCCAGAGCAATTGTGGGAAACAACAATGGATAAATCCAAACGCCGTTTATTACAAGTGCGCATATCAGACGCGATTACCGCAGATGAAACATTCAACACACTGATGGGCGATAATGTTGAACCGCGTAGAGAGTTTATTGAAACGCATGCATTGCAGGCATCTAATCTGGATATTTAAAATTAGGGAATTCTTCCCACGTAAAACAGTCACAAAAAGGTCATTCAGTAAATCTGAATGACCTTTTGTTTAATATTCAGGAGAAAAAAATGTCGATGAATGACGCTCGCTACAATCAAGTGCAAATTTATCTGCATTGGTTAATAGCAGCGATGATATTTTTCATGTTGGGCTTAGGCTTGTGGATGGTTGGTCTGCCACGTGAATCAGAATTACCCCCTGGACAAGAAAGTGTCCGGGCCTTTTGGTTTTTATTGCACAAATCAATGGGAATAACCGTTGCAGCTTTTATTGCACTAAGAGTTGTCTGGCGCTTAACCCATAAGGCCCCGCCACTGCCATCAACAATCCCGAATTGGCAACAGAGAGCTTCCTGTGCAGTGCATTTCTTACTGTATGGATTAATGATCGCTATGCCTGTAACTGGCTACCTGCAATCTATGTACAGCAAATATGACACCAAGCTTTGGGGCGTTACTCTGCCAAGACTGGCGGAGGCAGATGCCGTTGCCAGAGAAACCTTTACTGACATTCATCAGGCATTAGCGTATTTATTTATTGTGGTATTAGTGTTGCACGTTGGTGCGGCCATAAAACATAGACTGAGCGGCACAGAAGTAACCCGTAGGATGTCTTTGTGGAAATAAGCGACCTGAGTAACCAAATATAAAAAAGGCCCTGAAAAGGGCCTTTTTTTTTAGAAAAAAATGAAAATTAATGTAGTTTGATTTTTGGATGTACGCTGCGACGGAACAAATGTGACAGCGAAAGCATCAGTACCCGGAATGGACCAAATAAAGCAACTTGATGCATTTTGTATAAAGATAAATACATTAACCGCGCCATCAAGCCTTCAACTTTCATGCTGCCTTTACTTAAGTTGCCCATCAGATTGCCAACTGTGCCATAGCGACCCAACGACACCAGAGAGCCATAATCATGGTAATGATATTCAGGTAGCTCTTTGTCTTTCATGCGGTTGATAATGGATTTATAAACCAGAGAAGCCATTTGATGAGCTGCCTGAGCACGTGGCGGAACATTTTGATCCTGGCCAATCCACTTGCATGCACAGCAATCACCAATGGCATAAATATCATCATCAAACGTGGTTTGCAGAGTTTGCTTAACGACGAGCTGGTTCATCCAATTGGTTTCAAGCCCATCAATATCTTTGAGAAATTCAGGTGCTTTGATACCGGCGGCCCATACCTTGATTGCGGCAGGAATATCACGACCACTTTGAGTTTTGATGGCTGATTCAGTGACTTCGATAACGCGCTCGCCAGCCAAAATCTGCACACCAAGTTCATTTAACTCTTCATGGGCGGCCGCAGAAATATTTTCTGGTAAACCGGGCAGAATCCGATCAGCGGCTTCAATAAGTGACAGTTTGACGTCTTGCGGTTTAACTTCATCTAAGCCATAAGCATTGAGCAGATGAGAAACCTCATAGAGCTGCGCACAAAGTTCAACACCGGTTGCGCCAGCGCCAACAATAGCAATGTTCAACTGACCTTCATCTAATGGTCGACCTTGTGTATGAGCGCGCAAATAGGATTCGAGCAGCTGATTCTGAAAAAATTCAGCTTGTTTAGTGGTATCTAAAAACAGGCAGTGATCACGTACACCTTTGATACCAAAATCGTGACTCACACTGCCTACGGCAATGATTAAATAGTCGTAATCAAAGGTACGACGCGGGATGATTTCCACTCCCTCATCATTATAAGTTGGTGCCACCATAATCTTTCTATTCTGGCGATCCAGACCATCCATTTTCCCGAGGCGAAAGCGAAAGCCACTGCACATTGCCTGGCTGAGGTATTCAATTTCGTCTTCATGGGAGTCGAGAGTACCGGCTGCAACTTCATGCAGCAGCGGTTTCCAGATATGGGTATGCGTGTTATCTACCAGAGTCACTTGGGCTTTCTTCTTTTTACCAAGCTTTTTGCCAAGTTTAGTAACGAGTTCCAGGCCACCTGCCCCACCACCAACAACAACTATTTTTGGTACTGCTTCTGACATAGATATGCGACTCCCATCAATCCGTTGCAAAATGTGTGGTTAATTTTAACTTATAATATTAGGCACAACCTATCTAATTTTTACTACTAAGTCAGACTCTGGCAAAATTCACCACTTAATATCAAGTGAGATAGAACAATGCAATCAAGGCCTGAAAAGCCAAAACTGGCCTGGGCAATAACCGGTTCAGGCCATTATCTTGATGAATGCCTGGAAATAATTCGTGATTTACCCGATGTAGACTTGTTTTACAGCCGCGCTGGAGAAGAAGTTATCCGCATGTATGGACATGATCCCAAGGCATTGAATAATGGTGGGCATGTATACCGGGATCGCGCTGCCAGTTCACCGCCAGTTGGGCTATTCTATCGTGGTGATTACCACACACTGGTAGTTGCGCCGGCGACTTCAAATACTGTCGCTAAAATGGTCATGGGATTATCCGATACCCTCGTTACCAATGTTTATGCACAGGCAGGAAAGTGTCGTGTACCCAGCATTGTGTTGGCATGTGATGCTATTCCAGAAGTTGACACCCCTGCTCCGGACCGTATGGTGCGCTTATGGCCCAGAGCCATTGATTTGGCTCATACCGAAAAACTACGAAGCTTTGAAGCAACCACCGTTGTGGATTCAGCAGAAGCGTTGTACGAAACACTAAAAAAACGTTTGGAACAAGTTAACGCCAATCATGGCTGAAACCATTCTTTTTCTCACCGGTAAACTTGCTCAACCGAGTGTTGAAAAAGTGTTGCATGAAATGGCACCACTGCCATTTAACTACAGGGTGCACCAACTGGGCTTGTCCGTTGCTGCATTAATGACCGATAAAATGATTGCCCGGCGATTGAAACCGGAAGATTACGCAGGCTGTAAACAGATTATTGTGCCTGGACGTTGTCGGGGAGATTTAGCTGAATTGAGTAAACACCTGGGCATTGAAGTGCTCCGTGGTCCAGAAGAGATTAAGGATCTACCGTTGTTTTTTGGAAAAGCACGCAAAATTCCCGATCTCAGTCGCTATGATGTGAATATCTTTGCAGAGATTGTTGATGCCCCACAACGGGATATTGCGGGGATTCTTGAGCGTGCCAACTACTATCGTCAATCTGGCGCAAACGTGATTGATATTGGTTGTTTGCCGGAAGAAAAATTTCCGTTAATGGAAGAAGCTATCGCCGCACTGCATGAAAACGGCTTTAAAGTTAGTGTGGACTCACTTTCAATAGATGATTTGAGGAGAGCGGTTAAAGCAGGAGCGGATTATCTGCTTAGTCTGACCGAAGACACCATCGATCTGGCTAAAGAAACCGACGCGATTCCAATTCTAGTTCCTGCTGAACCAGGTTCGTTGGCATCGCTTGAGCGTGCAATGGAAGCGATGGATAAAATCGGTAAACCGTGGATAGCCGACCCGATTCTCGATCCGATCCACTTTGGTTTGACCGACTCGATTGTCCGCTATCATACGCTCAGGCAAAAATATCCCGATGCACCGATGATGATGGGCGTTGGTAACCTCACCGAATTAACGGATGCAGATACCAGCGGAATAAATGCCTTATTGTTTGGCATTATTTCTGAATTAAAGATCACCAATGTGCTGGCAACCGAAGTCAGCCCGCATGCACGCCGAGCAATAAAAGAAGCGGATATTGCCAGACGCATGATGTTTGCTGCCCGTGATGATAATAGTTTGCCAAGAGATATCACCGCCGATTTATTAGTCAGCCATGAGCGCAGGCCCTTTACTGATACCGAACAGGAAATTATTCAGCTATCGGAAAATATAAAGGATCCGAATTATCGCATTAAGATTGCCCCACAAGGCGTGTATGTCTTTAACCGGGATGGGTTAATACAGGATACCGATCCATTTGCCTTTTACCCGCATTTACAAGTCAAGGATGATCCAGGCCATGCCTTTTATCTTGGGGTGGAATTAGCCCGAGCACAGATCGCCTGGCAACTCGGCAAACGTTATACCCAGGATGAAGATTTACAATGGGGTTGTGCGGTTGAAGTTGACCAGGAAGATCTTACTCAGCAAAAAACGGAAGGCACGACAATGAAAAAACGCAGCCAGCGAGCATGCGGAACTGCCGAAGCTGAAACACCAATAAAAAAGGAGCGCGCCTGTGGCACGGCTGACCAGCAGGATACATGAAGTTATCGTCACAACCTTATCTGCGGATGGCAAACCGCATTCTGCACCAATGGGTATATCAGAAGTAAATGGTCACTTTCATATTAAGCCATTCAAGCCTTCCAGTACCTACGATAACCTGATGAGGCATGGGCAATGCACAATCAATTTCGTTGATGATGTGCGAATTTTTGCCGGCGCATTAACAGGGTATCGAGACTGGCCTACTTCACTGTGCCAACAGATAGAGGGTGAATATATTACTGATGCGTTGTCACATATCGAACTGGAAATTGTAAGACTGGATGATACAGATCCGCGGGCCTGCTTTTATGGTGCGGTGATCTGCGATGTGAACCATAAGCCTTTCAGAGGGTTTAACCGCGCTCAAAATGCTGTGATTGAAGCTGCAATTCTGGTCAGTAGGCTGAACATGTTATCTGAGCAGAAAATTCGTGATGAGATTGCTTATCTCAGTATTGCGATCGATAAAACAGCTGGTGAGCGTGAACTGGAAGCCTGGGGCTGGTTAATGGAAAGAGTTAAACAAGCTGGAATCGAATTAAATCATGACTAAGTGGTTAGCGAGCGTACAGTCGCTTGAGGAGGCACAAACACTGGTTGAGCACCTGCCAGATATCCTGGACATGAAAAATCCATCACAAGGCGCTCTGGGGGCATTAAATCACCAAACAGTTGCAGAGATTGTGCACTGGATAAATAAACGTTGCCTGTGCAGTGCCACGGTCGGTGATTTAACTATGCAAGCAGAGGTAATAGCGCCAGCTATTGATGATATGGCAGCTACCGGTGTGGATTTCGTTAAAATCGGTTTATTTGCTGAGCCCGAACTGTTGCAGTGCATTGAACAACTTGCGGTTAACATTAAGACTTTGCAAACACCGGTCATTGCCGTTTTATTTGCCGACCAGTTGCCAGAGCAGAACTTGATACCAGCACTCAAAAAAGCCGGATTTGCCGGGGTGATGCTGGATACCGCGCATAAAAATGGGCTGGGATTGTTAAATCATTTACCGTTACATCGATTGGAAGACTTTATTGTAGAAGCTAAACAATCCGGCCTTTTGTGTGGTTTAGCTGGTGCACTGAAGATGGACGATATAACGATTTTGAAACCATTGGATGCAGATTATCTGGGGTTTCGTAGTGCCTTGTGCCTTCAGCAACGTCGTACCAATCGGCTGGATCCTGATCTCGCTAAACAGCTACAGAATCAGATCAATACACCGTTGCCAAAGGCCAAAGCAGGCTGACTTTTTCAGGCAACCGTTCGTTTAACCAAAGCCATTACCAAAGGACGAACGATCAAAATACACACAAATGCTGCTGGCATCGCCACTTTATAGGCAGCCAGCGCATCAAACAGTAAATGCCCATTAACTCCTTGATGTACCGCTGTAATAATTAAGCACATCAACGCTGCCATAATGGCTGACATATAAAAAGCAAAAACCAATGGTGTCAGTCTGGCTGGCAGTTTGCCAAAACTTTTACCTGACACGTCAATTGTTGGAATAGAGTTATTTTTCATCTGCAGCCTCCTGCTCGTTTAATGCTGGCTACTTTACTGCTTGTCCCAAGTAAGTAGTAGACGCTAGACACTATAAAGACTCATAAGCTAACCTTACGAAACAATAGAATAAAAGATGTTAAAAGCTTATGGATACAATGCGAGGTGTGGAAACATTTGTTCGAGCTGTAGAGCTTGGCAGCATTGCAGCGGCAGCAAGACGACTTGGAATCAGCGCAGCTGCGGCCAGTCAAAATATTGCTCGACTGGAAACTGCATTGGGGGCCCGATTATTAACGAGAACCACTCGTAGTTTGGCCTTAACCGATAATGGTGAGGTCTATTTCCAGCGCGTTAAAGGTTTGCTGAACGAGCTGGAGCTAGCCAAACAGGCAGTATCTGCCATGCAAGGTGAAGTTGGTGGCAAGTTGACTATTGCGTGCTCAGCAGCATTTTCACGGCATGTTTTGGCACCGTTAATTCCAGGGTTCAATCAGCTTTACCCACAAATCAGTCTGGAGTTGATCGCCACCGATCGGCGTATTGATCTCATCAAAGAAAGCGTTGATATCAGTATTCGCATTCGTCAGCAGCTGCAGGATGGTCTGGTTGCCAGACGCATTGCGACGTTACCTTTTATTTTCTGTGCATCACCGGATTATCTTGAGCGTGCGGGCTATCCGGATACTCCGCAAGCCTTGTTAAATCATGATTGTTTGATGTTTCGAATCCCGGTGGATGGGCGTATTTTCCGCTGGGCTTTTATTCGGGATGGCCGACGTTATGAACCGGATATCAGAATCACAGCAGTAAGTGATGATATTGATGTATTGGCCAGAATGGCGGCAGCGGGCGGCGGCATAACCCGACTAGCAGCGTTTGTTGCAGAACCCTATCTGAAAACAGGGCAGTTACAGCAATTATTTAATGCTGAGCATGCTCCGGAGGTTCAGGTAGAAGCTGAGCCTTTGGAGTTTTATTTTTGCATGGCCGATCGATATGCCAATACTCCTAAAGTAGCCGCGTTTTATGATTATCTATATGAGCATTTGCCGGAGAAATGGCATGCAAAAACCGGGTAAAAGCTAATTACCCCTACCCGGTTTTGTTTTTACGTCATGCTGCCAGTTTTTGTCTTAGTGACCGCGCTGCAGATACCATGGCTTTCAAGGCTGGTTCGACTTCTTCCCAGCGGCGTGTTTTCAAACCGCAATCAGGGTTTACCCATAACTGCTGTTTATCAATTCGCTGTGCGGCGAGTTGCAACAACTCCACCATCGACTGTTCCGAGGGAATATTCGGAGTATGAATATCGTAAACCCCCGGTCCAATAGCGTTGGGATAGTCAAAATCACGGAACACATCGAGCAATTCCATCTGCGAGCGAGATGTTTCAATGGTGATGACATCAGCATCCATTGCCGCGATGGCTTCAATAATGTCGTTAAACTCGGAATAACACATATGGGTATGGATCTGCGTTTTATCGGTGACGCCATTAGCACTGATTTTGAAGCTTTCCACGGCCCAGTCGAGATATTCCTGCCATTGGGATTGACGCAACGGCAGACCTTCACGGAGTGCTGCTTCATCAATCTGAATGATTTTTACGCCGGCATTTTCCAGATCAATGACCTCATCACGAATCGCCAATGAAATCTGTTTACAGGTTTCACTGCGTGGCTGATCGTCACGTACAAAAGACCAGTTAAGAATAGTCACTGGCCCTGTTAACATGCCTTTAACCGGTTTGTCGGTCAGGGATTGGGCATAGCGGATCCACTCTATAGTCATCGGTCCCGGGCGTGATACATCGCCAAAGATAATCGGCGGTTTAACACAGCGTGAACCATAGGATTGAACCCAGCCATTGTCGGTAAAGGCAAAGCCTTGCAGTTGTTGACCGAAATACTCGACCATATCGTTACGCTCTGCTTCACCATGTACCAATACGTCCAAATCAAGATCAAGTTGCTTATCGATTGCATAGCGAATTTCCGCGTGCATCTGCTGTTGATATTCAGCATCACCAATTAAACCGGTGCGATATTGTTTTCGCGCCTGACGGATCAAATTGGTTTGTGGAAACGAGCCGATGGTGGTGGTCGGGAATGCGGGTAATTGCAGATCAGCTTGCTGGATCGCAGCACGTTGAGCATAGTCGCTTTGGCGCAGAGCCTGTTCGGGCTGAATGGCTGCGCAACGTTGTTTTACCGCAGGATTATGCACACGGATCGATTGCTGACGGCGTTGAATCGCCAGTTTATTTTCAGCCAATTGCTCAGCAACACTTTCTCGTCCGGTATTGAGTGCTGTGGCTAATAGTTGGAGTTCAGCAAGTTTCTGTACAGCAAACGCTAACCAATCACGCACCTCAGCATCGAGATCCTGCTCGGACGCCAAATCAATCGGCACATGTAGCAATGAACAACTTGGCGCCAGCCATAAGCGATCAGCCAGCCGTTTATGAATAGGTTCCAGCAGATCAAGCGCCTGATTGAGATCGGTTTTCCAGATATTTCGTCCGTTGATAATGCCCACCGATAACACTTTATGAGATGGCAGCCAATCCACTACTCGAGTAATTTCATCTGCTGCATTAATAGCATCGATATGTAAGCCTGCTGTAGGGAGTTCACAGGCTAATTGCAGGCTTTGTTGCAGCTGGCCGAAATAAGTCGTCAATAGCAGTTTGACCCCCGTCTTTGCTAAGGAAAAATATGTTTTTTGCAAAGCTTGCTGCCATTCTGCCGATAGCTCCGTTACCAGAATCGGCTCATCAATCTGCACCCATTCAACACCGTTAGCTGCCAACTGACCAAGAATTTCAGCGTAAACCGGCAATATTTTTTCTAACAATGTCAGTTTGTCACTTTGATCTTTGCTTTTCCCGAGCCATAAATAGCTAACTGGACCGAGCATAACCGGCTTGACTTGGTGACCTGCTGTTTGAGCTTCTTTGACTTGCGTTAGCAAACGTTCAGGATGCGCCGAGAAGTCGGTATCAACAGTAAATTCAGGCACCAGATAATGGTAATTAGTATCAAACCATTTGGTCATTTCTGCTGCAGCGATTTGATAATTACAGCAGTTAGAACCTGCCTGTCCCCGAGAGGCTTGAAAGTATTGGGTTAACGCATCGGCATTTTTATCAACGCGCGCTGGCAGATTGCCCAGCAGCTGACTGGTATCCAAGACATGATCGTAAAACGAGAAATCACCTACGGGCTGCCAGTCTAATTCAGCTTGGATAGCCAAATGCCGTAAACGAAGTGTTTTGCCGGTTTCTTCTAAAGCCTCAGCATTTGTTTCGCTTCGCCAATATTGTTCCAGAGCAAATTTTAATTCGCGTTGTCGGCCAATACGGGGAAAGCCAAGATTATGTGTGCTGACCATTCGATATCCTCTCAATCGGTTTTAAAGCAGCCCATTGTAATCAGCTTGATTGATGAGTAATAATGATGATTATTAACTAATTGATGAGATATATTCATAAGTGATTGAGCGAGCGCATTTACGCATTATTCAGGCATTGGCTGAAAACGGCAGTTTAACGGCGGCAGCTAATGCATTATTTGTCACCCAATCTGCTTTATCACACCAGATCCGCTATCTTGAGCAGAAATTGGAAATCAGTTTGTGGCAGCGCGATGGACGAAAATTAAGACTGACTCAGGCTGGCGAGTTGATGTTGCAGGTAGCTCAGCAAGTTTTACCTGTTTTAGAGCAGACCGAACAAACCTTGCAGGCATATGCTGAAGGCCGTGCAGGAATACTGCGCATCGGCGTGGAATGTCATCCCTGTTATGAATGGCTGAAAAAAATATTGGCAGATTACTTACGGGAAATGCCGCAGATGGATGTGGATATCGTGCATCAATTCCAGTTTTCCGGAATGGAAGGTCTGTTAAATCATCATATTGATTTGCTGGTGACACCGGATGCGGTTAATCAGGTTGGAGTGCTTTACCAGCCGATGTTTGATTATGAGCTGGTGCTGTTGGTGGAAGAAAATCATCCATTAGCCCGGCAAAGCTATATTGAGGCATCAGCTCTACAGAATGAGTTATTGCTGACCTTTCCGGTAGCCCACGAACGTCTGGATGTCTTTACTCAGTTTTTAATGCCAGCGGGTATTGATCCACGAAGTAAAGCAATGCAATCCATGGATATTATGGTGCAAATGGTGGCCTTAAAAAGGGGTGTAACGGTGTTGCCTAACTGGTTGGCGTTGGAGTTTTGTCAAACCCTTCCGGTAAAAGCAATACGCCTTGGCAAAAAAGGCCTGGATAAAAAACTGTTTGCTGCTATCAGAGAGACGGATGAAGAGGTCGGTTATTTACAACGGTTTATAACTCTCGGCAAACAATCCAGGATACTCTCTACTCTCTAACGTTAGGCACGTTCGTCCAGAACACGGTACAAGATTTCACGGATGGATTGTGGTTCAAATGGTTTATCAAGAATGGCAGATACCCCGGCCTGTTCCACCTGGCCCAAACGGGTCTGATTCTGTTCGCTGGTAACCACTAAGATGGGAACAAAGGTATTGCCCATTTCACTGCGGATATGTTCCACCAGAGCTTGACCATCCATTTTGGGCATATTCAGATCGGTCACCACCAGATCAAAAGTCTGTTGCTTGAGTTTTTCAATGGCCTCAATACCGTTTTCAGCCTGATGGATCTGGTTGATCCCCATATTTTGAAACACACGACAAAGATGATTGCGCGAGACCAAACTATCATCCACCAGTAACACTTCCAGCTGATCGACTTCATAATTCTGCAGTTCAATTTCGGCGGGATCTATGTGTTGCAGAGTAGTGCGGATAGCTCTTTGCAGATTCGCGTGATCGAAAGGTTTCGGTAGAATGGCGACCACCCCGGATTGGCGCAATGGCTCCAGGGTTTCAATGTTTGACTCACTGGAGATCAGCATAAAATGCGTATTTTCAAGATTATCCAGGCGACGTATTGAAGCAAGTAATTCGGTCGCCGTCATATCGGGCAGATACATGGCGCTGATCACCAGATCGGGGGGATATTTTTGCATGGCGACAATGGCTTGAGCACCATCGTGAACACCATCTATTTTTTCTACGCCAGCCTGGCGTAGTTCACGCATGATTATTTTTAGCTGAACCGAAGATGGCTCAACCAGTAATATCGAGAGTTCTGACTCATCAAGTGAATACATGCTGATTCCGTTTTAGCGAATAACGAGGCCCGCTTCGACTTGGTTACGGGTGGCTTCATCGATTAATTTTTCAATAATCATCAGGGCAAAAGCCATGGCGGTTCCTGGTCCACGAGAAGTGATGACTTTTTTATCACAAACGACAGCATCATTACTGAATTGAACTGCTGGCCATTCTGCAGGCTCAAGTACGCCGGGATAACAACTGACTTTACGCCCATTCAGCAGACCTGCATGAGCTAAAACCATTGGTGCGGCACAAATGGCACCAATCCATTTGTTGCCATTATGTAACCGTTTAATCAGGCCGTGAATACGTGGATCCGCATCAAGATTATTGGTGCCGGGTTGTCCACCTGGCAAAACCAGCATATCAAACTCATCATCCATTACTTGTTCCAGAGTGGTATCCGCTACTAAACGGACACCACGACTGGCGGTAATTTGCTGATGTTCGGTCAAGCTCGCGGTAATGACATTTATCTCTGCTCGACGCAGTAGATCAATCAAAGTCACTGCTTCGAGCTCTTCGCAACCTTCTGCTAAAGGAATCAGTACGGTTGCCATGATAAAACCTGAATTAACGTTTGCTCAAAATATGCATGCCTTTCAGCAGGTTCAATGCCTGAGACAATGGATAATCACGTAACGCTAATGGCAGTTTTTCTTCCTCGTCCGCAGCTTCTTCTTTTGGAGCCGTTTCATTCAGTTGATCAAGCAAGCCATTTTCCAAATGGCGGCTCAGATCTGCTTCACGCAACGGCTGAAAACCATTATCTTCGGCTGCACTGATTTGCAGGGCATCCAGCTTGATATCCGGTTCAATACCATCAGCCTGGATTGAACGGCCGGATGGCGTGTAATAGCGTGCAGTGGTCATTTTCACCGCAGTATCGTTGGTCAAAGGCATAACCGTTTGTACCGAGCCTTTACCGAAGGTTTTAGTACCTAGAATCACGGCACGTTGGTGATCTTGCAGCGCGCCGGCCACAATTTCAGAAGCCGATGCTGAGCCGCCATTTACCAGAACCACAATTGGCGCACCATTTAACATATCGCCAGGTTTGGCATGGAATTTTTGATCAGAGTCGTGAAGACGGCCTTCGGTGTAAACAATCATCCCTTTATTGATAAAAGCATCAGAAACTTCCACGGCCGCATCTAAAACGCCGCCCGGATTGTTACGTAAATCCAGTACCAGCCCTTTCAATTTACCGCCATTATCGGTTTTTAATTGATTAATCGCATCACGCAGGTTTTGGCCAGTTGGTGATTGGAATGTACTGACGCGCACGTAGCCATAGCCGGACTCCAGAGTTTCTGAGCGAACGCTTTTCACTTTGATAATCGCGCGAGTCAGTTCAAGCTGAAGTGGTTTATCGGCCCCTTCACGAATGATGGTCAACAAAATTTTGCTGCCAGGTTCTCCGCGCATAATATCGACAGCTTCGTTCAGGCTTAAACCTTTCACTGGCGTGTCGTCCAGACGAATAATTAAATCACCGGATTTAACACCAGCTTCAGCGGCTGGCGTTTCATCTATAGGAGCTACGACTTTAACAAAGCCATCTTCCATTGAGACTTCAATACCCAATCCGCCGAATTGGCCAGAAGTGCCTTCGCGCAAATCTTTAAATTCTTTCAGGTCAAGGTAGGCTGAATGCGGATCAAGTCCCGAAAGCATGCCGCGAATGGCATTTTCCAATAAGGTCTTGTCTTCAACCGGTTCGACATAGCTGCTTTTAATGCGACCAAAGATTTCAGAGAAAGCTCTTAGATCATCGATTGGCAAGTCAGGTTTAACGACAGGGTTTTTATCGGCTAACACCATTTGGCCAAAAATCAATGTGATGCCGATAATGACACCCGCTGTTACCAGCGCAAAATCACGTTTCAAAAAGCGCATATGAACTTCATTCCTTATTTCTAGTTAACCTTGCTTGCGCAGCCATTGT
>NZ_JAUSCC010000016.1:5000-14456 GCF_030651745.1 Methylophaga sp. | reverse complement strand
TTCAAAAACCATAGATATACTGTCCTATAAATTTTTCTATTGCTGTCCACCTTACCGATGTGGCACGCTTAAAGCCATTACAACATATTTCACTGCATAGCTGGCCGGAGAATTAAATATGCCAAAAAATAATAGCACGCGGTTTGTCAGTCGACTGACCAGGGATACATTGGCACTGATCCTGGCAGGAGGGCGTGGCTCGCGTCTAAAACAATTGACAGGATGGCGGGCAAAACCTGCTGTGCCATTCGGAGGTAAATTCCGAATTATCGATTTTCCCCTGTCAAATTGTGTGAATTCCGGTATCCGCCGGGTAGGCATTTTAACGCAATATAAAGCGCATTCATTGATTCGCCATATCCAACAGGGGTGGGGATTTATGCGCGGTGATCTGGGTGAGTTTGTCGAATTATTACCCGCTTCGCAACGGACAGAGCAGGGATGGTATACCGGCACGGCCGATGCGGTTTATCAAAATATTGATATCCTGCGAAATCATGGACCAGAGTACGTATTGATCCTGGCCGGTGACCATATCTACAAAATGGATTATGGCGATATGCTGGCTGAGCATGTTGCCCAAAATGCTGATATGACAATTGGTTGTATTGAAGTTCCGCTGGATCAAGCCAAAGCGTTTGGCGTTATGTCGGTCGATTTAAATCATCGAATCGTTGCCTTTAATGAAAAACCCGAAAACCCCACACCAATTCCTGGTTCGGAAGATGTCGCTTTGGCTTCGATGGGTATTTATATTTTTAATGCAGGATTTCTATACGAACAATTAATTAAAGATGCGGATAACTCCAGATCCAGCCATGATTTTGGTCACGACATCATTCCTTCCTTAATTCAAAAATATAAGGTTGTCGCGTTTCCTTACAAAGATGTGCAAGGCAATGATCCCGGCTACTGGCGTGATGTGGGAACCATAGATGCTTTCTGGTCCGCTAATCTGGAGTTGATAGGTGTCACACCTGAATTGAACCTTTACGACGAAGACTGGCCAATCTGGACCCATCAGGCTCAACTCCCCCCTGCCAAATTTGTGTTTGATGATGATGATCGCCGGGGCATGGCCGTTGACTCGATGGTTTCCGGCGGCTGTATTATTTCAGGCTCTGTCGTACGACATTCGGTTCTGTTCTCAAATGTCGAAGTGCTGAGTTATAGTCTTGTAGAAGACAGTGTTGTTTTACCCGATGTAACCGTTGGCAGGCATTGCCGCCTGAAGAAAGTTGTGTTGGATAAAGGCTGTATCGTTCCCGAAGGCACGGTTATCGGTGAAGATCCGCAATTGGACGCACAACGTTTTGAAGTTTCACCAAATGGTGTTGTGTTAGTGACACCTGAAATGCTGGGGCAAAATTACCGTTATGTCCGATAAATTAAAAGTTGTTCTTTGCTGGCACATGCACCAGCCGCAGTACAGTGAGCCCATGGGTGGAAATTATCAGCTCCCATGGACCTATTTGCATGCAATAAAAGATTATGCCGATATGGCCTGGCACCTTGAAAATGTTGCAGAAGCGAAGGCGGTAGTGAATTTTGCGCCAACCCTACTGGAACAAATTGATGATTATGATCAGCAGTTGAAAGGCCGTTTTAAAGGCACGGGCCGTTTGAAAGATCCATTATTGATTGCCTTGGATTCGCCTGTACAGCCTGTTCATGCAGGTGAGCGCCGTAAATTGATAAATGCCTGTCTGCGGGCAAATGAAGAAAAATTGATAGCGCCGTTTCCACATTTTGCCAGGTTGGCGGAAATTGCCCGCTGGGCTTTAGAGCAAACCGAAAGACTGCGTTATCTCAATGAACAATATCTGGTGGATTTACTGGTTTGGTACCACTTGGTTTGGATGGCTGAATCAGTTCGACGTAATGATATTCGCATCCAGAATCTGATGAAGAAAGGCCATTTTTTCACTTTTCATGATCGGCGCCAGCTGCTGACTGTCATCAGCGAAATCTTAAGTGATCTGATCCCACGCTATCGACGTTTGGCCGAGTCTGGTCGTGTAGAACTATCCGTTACACCATACGCTCATCCAATTTTACCGCTATTGTTGGATATCAACAGTACGCTTGAAGCCATGCCTGAGGCACCCTTACCGGAAATTACCGAATATCCCGGTGGTGAGGCTCGGGCTCACTGGCATATGGAAGAAGGGGTACGGGTATTTGAGTCTTTTTTCGGATTTCGTCCTAAAGGATGTTGGCCATCGGAAGGGGCAGTATCTGATGCGACGTTACCATTAATTGCAGAGCATGGCTTTAGTTGGACGGCGACAGGCGAGAATGTCCTGCGCAACAGTTTGAATAAGTCGGAGATGTCTGAGGCAAATATTCATAAACCTTATCGGTTGAAAGATTTACCTCCGGCGTGTTTTTTCCGCGATGATGGGTTGTCGGATATGATTGGTTTTATCTACACCAAATGGAGTGCCGAAGACGCTGTAAATGATTTTATAAGTCATTTACTGAATATCAAAGCCACAACTGAAGATGATCCTGATAGGGTGGTTTCCGTTATTCTGGATGGTGAAAATGCCTGGGAATATTATTCATACAACGGATTTTATTTCCTGCAAAGTTTATATAAGCAGCTGTCGCAACATCCAGAGCTTGAACTCACCACTTTTAGTGAATGTTTAGAAAATGGGGTGATACCTGGTTCTCTTCCTGAAATGGTGGCCGGAAGCTGGGTATACGGCTCTTTTTCTACCTGGATTGGTGATGCTGATAAAAATCGTGGATGGGATTTGCTCAGCCAGGTCAAACAGGTTTATGACAAAAAAATGGCCACTACAACTTTTGATGATGAGATGCAGTTAGCGATTGATAGACAGCTGGCGATTTGTGAAGGATCCGATTGGTTCTGGTGGTTTGGCGATTACAACTCTGCAGACAGTGTGAGTGATTTTGAGCGACTGTTCCGATTACATTTATCCAATCTTTATCAAATGCTGGGAGAGGAAGTCCCGCAGATTTTGTCAGAGGTAGTATCTTTTGGTGGAGGTGATGCTGAGCAAGGCGGCACAATGCGTCGTGGCGGCTAATACATGAAACAGGCACATATTTTTGACAACCGCCGGACTGGCGTTTTATTACATATAACAAGCTTACCCTCTGGAAATCTAGGCGCTGATGCTTATCGATTTGTCGACTTTCTTCAACAAGCTGGAGTAACCGTCTGGCAGATGTTGCCATTAGGACCAACTCATGAGGATGGTTCGCCCTATCAGTGCTTATCGGCCCATGCTGGTAATAACAAGTTGTTATGTATTGATTCTATTAAAGCCAAACCATGGTGCAGGACCGATGATTTGGCGGGTAAAAAAGTATTCACCATGGTAGTGAATGCCTATAAGCAATTTACTGAGCATGCAACAGAAGCGGATTGGGCGGCTTTCAATGATTTTTGTCAGCGACATGCCTTTTGGCTGGACGATTATGTCTTATATCGTGAAATACGCAATCTGAACCATGCTATGCCTTGGTATGAATGGCCCCAACCACTACGTGACAGACAACCGGCCGCTTTGAATGATGTGGCAGAACAACGTGCTGAATCATTAACCATTCGCCGGTTTGAGCAATTTTTATTTTTTGATCAATGGCAAAACTTAAAAACCCATGCCAATCAACATCAAATCAAATTATTTGGCGATATGCCTATTTTCGTTGCTCATGACAGCGCTGATGTCTGGGCCGCACCAGAATTATTTACACTGGATGCCACTGGACAAGCCACTAAAGTAACAGGTGTTCCACCTGATTATTTTTCAGCTACCGGGCAGCGCTGGGGTAATCCACTTTATGCTTGGCCGGAGCATATCAAAGAGGATTTCAGTTGGTGGTTAAAACGCCTGACGACGCAATTAGATCTGTTTGATTTAATCCGTATTGATCACTTCAGAGGCTTTGAAGCTTGCTGGGAAATTCCAGCCAGTTGCGAAACGGCTATGGAAGGAGAGTGGGGTAAAGCGCCTGGGGAAGCTTTATTCAAAAAACTGGTCTCCGAATTTGGGGAGCTTCCGCTGGTTGCCGAGGATTTGGGAATCATTACCGCTGAAGTCACAGCCTTGCGTGAGCAGTTTGCGATGCCTGGCATGAAGATTTTACAATTTGCCTTTGGTGGTGATGCCGACAATCCTTATCTTCCCCATAAGCATTGTAACGATAGCATTACCTATACCGGTACTCATGATAACAATACTAGTCTGGGTTGGTATGACGAGATTGATGAGGCTACTCGTCAACATCTACATCAATATATCGGACCAAGTGATGAAGCTATGCCATGGCTACTTATCCGTGAGGCCTTAAAGTCGGTTTCACAACTCTCAGTTATCCCGATGCAGGATTTACTTGAGTTAGGGAGTGAACATCGTATGAACGTGCCCGGGACCATAGATGGTAACTGGAAATGGCAGTTTGAATGGAATATGCTTCCACAAGGTTGCTCTGAAAATTTAAGGCAGCTTAATCAGCTATACGGACGCATTATTTATGAGTAATTCAGACGATTATTATTACAGTGAGTCTCATATTTGGATTGAACAACAAGGCACAGGAATTTTTACCCTTGGCATCACTGAGCATGCTCAGGATAGTTTGGGTGACATTGTCTTTGTTGAATTACCTGCAGAGGGGCAGGAGTTTGCTGCTGGGGAAGCATGTGCAGTAATTGAGTCAGTCAAATCGGCTTCTGATGTGATCATGCCCATCAGTGGTGAAATTATCGCTGTTAATCAGCAATTGGTTGAAATGCCGGAATTGATCAATCAAGAACCATTTAATAATGGTTGGATTGTGCGCTTTCGTTCAGATCTCCCAATTGATGAAGTTACAGCAGAGTTAATGTCTGCTGTGGATTATGATGCTTTTTTAGACCAGTAGACTGCGCCTAAAATGTTGGGGCTGCGTGCACCCGTCACTTCTCGTAGGTCAAGTGCATTGTGTTGTAAAGTCTGTTCGGCAAGCCATCCAAAGGCGGCAGCCTCAACCCATTGAGGCTCTAAACCGATTGTTGCTGTAGTCTCCACCTTTATGGGATTTAAGGCTGTTTGCAGTTGTCGCATTAAAGCTGAGTTTCTGGCACCACCACCGCAAACATAAACTTTATCCGTTTGACGGGCATATTGATTGATAGCATCAGTAACGGTTGATACTGTGAAAGCCATCAGAGTCGCTTGCACATCCTGTGGAGCAAGATCTGTAGTACCGGAAAGGCTTAGTTGCTGCATTAACCAGCTTAGATTAAACAATTCACAACCAGTACTCTTAGGTATTTTACGTTCGAAATAAGCGTTGGACTTTAATTGTAGTAATAAAACCTGGTTTACCTGACCACCTTCAGCCCATTTACCTTCATTATCGAAAGCCTGCTGTTGATGCTGCTGAATCCAGGCGTCCATAAGGGTATTGCCTGGCCCAGTATCAAAACCTTGTAATACGCTATGAGACTTGGCCGTTAAGATACTGATATTACTGATGCCACCGATATTCAAAATGACCCGGTTTTCGCTATCTGAACGAAATATGGCAGCATGAAAAGCAGGAACCAAAGGAGCACCTTGACCACCATTTATAATATCTCGCTGGCGAAAATCACAAACGGTGGTAATGCCAGTTTTTTCGGCAATCACATTGCCATTTCCGATCTGCATGCTAAAGGGATACTGTGAATCGGGAGAGTGGAATATTGTTTGACCATGGCAACCGATGCCATCAATTTGGGCGGCAGAAATACCTGACGATTCCAGCAATACATTAATAGCGTCTGCATAAGCATGCCCAAGTCGGACATCTAACTCGCCTAACTGGGAGAGGTGACAATGCTGAGTACGAATTAAATCGGTCAGTGATCGTTGCAGGCCAACAGCAAATTCTGCTGAGTGATGGGCAAGTAATCTAGGTTGTTCTGTTGCCGATGTTTTAATTAATGCCACATCAATAGCATCCAGGCTCGTGCCTGACATCACACCGATGTATAAGCCCATTTAGTTATATTTAATCCTGGCGTAAGGCTAATGTTGGTACCTGTAAATTGTCTAAACTGGCAATTAAAGGTTGTGCCATAGTTTTAAACTGCGCCAGATATTGACTTGGGATCGGCTCAGCTTTCGGTAAAGTAACCGTTAAAGGATTTTTATGTACACCATCTACACGAAATTCATAATGCAAATGTGGACCGGTCGCCAAACCGCTCATGCCAATGTAACCAATAACTTCACCTTGTCTTACACGTTGGCCGACACGAATACCTTTTTTGTAGCTGGACATATGGGCAAACAGCGTGGTGTAGCGTCCACCATGTGATAAAACAACAGTACGACCATAGCCACCCTTAGTTCCAACAAAGTCTACTTTACCGTCACCTGTAGCCAGTATCGGTGTTCCAGTTGGGGCAGCGTAGTCAACACCACGATGAGGGCGGTTAGTTTGTAGAACAGGATGTTTACGGTTCGGGTTAAAGCCGGAACTGATACGTGAAATCGGTACAGGTGTCCGTGTAAATGCTTTACGCATGCTATCGCCGTTAGGGGTATAGAAGCGGCTTTCTCCATTGCTATCGGTAAAACGAATGGCTCTGAAAGTATTACCACGGTTGGTAAATTCTGCCGCCAAAATTTCACCATCGGCTACTTTCTCACCATCCAAGAAGTTTTCATTATAAATGACTTTGAAACTGTCTCCCTGACGCAGATCCAATGCAAAATCGACATCCCAGCCAAAAATATGTGCCATTTCCATAATCAATCGGTCTGACATGCCGGCTTTTTGTCCATCAACAAACAATGAGCTTTGAATCTCACCAGCAACCAGTTGACGTTGCTTATCCAGTTCACGTTCAACTACCTCGGTTTCATAACCTTTGTCGGTAGCCGTTAAGGTCAACGTTTTCATTGGATTTAATTGCAATTGAAGCTGTTTTAACACTAACTTTTGTTCGCTGTCCGTAACCGTTCCAAAACGTACTATTTGGCCGGGTCTGAGATTGAGAAGAGCTTTGGCATCTTCGCCAGCGGTTTGAGCTACGTTATAAACGTCACGTGCCCCTAAGCCAGCTCTTGGAAAGATTAAGGAAAGGTTATCACCAGACTTAACTTCAATTTCCTGCCAGCTCAACTCGCCATTGTTTGAGTCATTAGTGATTATGTCTTGAGGTGATGTTGCATCGATAATGCCGGAAACTTCAGTTTCCACCACTGCAGTCGGTTGATTCAGATGTAGACGTTCGATTTCTGCAGATTCATTCAGCGAAATATCTGGTTGAACTGTTTCTGCTTCTTCAGTTATTGCAGTATCGATAGACTGTGTTTCTGTTTCAGCAGAGGGTAACGATAGTGGAATAATTGATTGGGTTGCAGTAGTTGTCGCTTCAGTTTCTGCTGGCATGTTCGGTAAAGTGACTGCCCGCGTTTGACTGGTTGTGGAGGATGGTTCACTGGTAGCAAGTACAATACCTGTGATGAAGATACCGGTGAGCGCTAACAAAGATAAAATTGGAATATGTCGGTTTTTGTGGGGAGACAGCGTTTCAGATTTAAATAGTTTTGATTGCTGTGATGAGCTCAGAAGTCTATTACGTTTCTTCATGGGCGTTCCCTGTTTATAGTAAATTCGTGCAATTCTCTCAGCATTTGCTCCGAATTGAAACCCCTAGAAGGCAAGATCTTGTGTTATATTGCCCGCCAATTTTTATAGTGCGGAGAACGATGATGAGAACTGTACAAGAAACCTTGGCAGAAATCCGTCGTGGATCAGAAGAAATTCTGGTTGAAAAAGAGTTAATTGAAAAGCTGGAAACGGGGAAACCACTGCGTATCAAGGCTGGTTTTGATCCGACGGCACCGGACTTGCATCTAGGTCACACGGTGTTACTCAATAAGTTGAAGTTGTTCCAGGATATGGGACACGAAATTTTATTTTTGATTGGTGATTTTACCGGAATGATTGGTGATCCCACCGGTAAAAATGTTACAAGAAAGCCATTAACCCCTGAACAAGTTCAGCAGAATGCGGAAACTTATCAAAAACAGGTTTTCAAAATACTCGATCCTGAACGCACCCAAGTGGTGTTTAATTCACACTGGATGAATGCGCTGTCCTCAGCAGATATGATCCGTTTGGCGTCGCATCACACTGTTGCTCGTATGCTGGAGCGTGATGACTTTCACAAGCGTTACACCGGCGGTCAACCTATCGCTATTCACGAATTTTTGTATCCTTTAATACAAGGTTACGATTCTGTGGTTTTGGATGCCGATGTTGAACTGGGCGGAACCGATCAAAAATTTAATCTGCTGATGGGACGTGAATTACAAAAAGCCTATGGTAAATCGCCGCAATGTATTTTAACCATGCCACTGCTGGTTGGGCTGGATGGCGTACAAAAGATGTCCAAATCTTTAGGTAATTACATTGGTATCGATGAAAGCCCGAAAGATATCTTTGGCAAACTTATGTCAATTTCAGATGAATTGATGTGGCGTTATATTGAGTTACTGAGCTTTAAGTCGTTAACGGATATTGCAGACTGGAAACAATCTGTTGTTGATGGCCGTAATCCAATTGAAGTTAAAAAGCTATTTGCAGAAGAGATCGTCTCGCGTTTTCATGGTGAATCCGCAGGACCACAAGCACGCCAAGACTTTGAAAACCAATTCAAGAAAGGTGAAATCCCGGACGATATCGCTGAGGTCTCGATATCTGTGGGTGCAGATGGCATGCCTATAGCCAATATTCTCAAAGAAGCTGGCCTTACGGTCAGTACTTCCGAAGCCTTAAGAATGATTAAACAGGGCGCAGTAAAAATTGATAGTGAAAAGATGGATAACAAAGATTTGATTCTGATGCGTGACCAGCAGCTGATTATTCAGGTTGGCAAAAGGAAATATGCAAAAGTGCTGACGATTTAATTGTTTATTGAAGGTTGATTTGAAAATCAACAGCGCCGCTTTGCCGAAGCCATAACTGTTGAGTAACAAACTACTATATAAATAGATAGTAAAAGCCAAACTCCAAAAAGTCATTTCTTGGTAAAGTTCAGACAATGTAGCAGTCGCTGTAAAAATGGCGTGTAGTAAAAACAGACTGGAGTTGGTGAATGCACTTACCACCATGGCTCAGCTTAAATGCCATGACAGTTGAATTCTCGTCGCGTAACAGCCCAACATCAACGCGCTCATAATTAAAAAAATCCAAATACGCTTGTAGCTTGTAGTACTCGAAACTTGATCAGGCTGGCAGAGAGGTTTTTTAAAGGCCGGGGAGATGATGTTCTACGACGTCACCTGATCGCATTGGATTAGCATTCCACAATCTTTTAGCAACGTTCTGATTTCAATACCGAGAGCTTTGATAAAACAAACTATTAAAATTACAGATGATCTGACAGCAAGCGAAAATTTCGGCAACTCAACACAGTGAAACAGACGGAATTTAATG
>NZ_JAUSCC010000114.1 GCF_030651745.1 Methylophaga sp. | reverse complement strand
ATGGTCATGGGAATTACCGATAAACAGTCAGAATATGTTCAACAAATTGCCCAACAATTGAAAAATCAGGGATTTAGAGCCGATACGGACTTGAGAAATGAAAAGATTGGCTTTAAAATACGCGAGCACACATTGCGGCGCGTACCTTATCTGATCGTTGTTGGGGATCGCGAAGCACAAGAAAATGCCGTGGCAGTACGTACTCGCAAAGGCGAAGATTTAGGCGCTATGTCGCTTGAGAGCTTCGTTTCATTGCTTAAAGAAGACGTTGCTGGCCGCGGTCGAATTATTTTAGAGGATTAAAAACATCGCTACAGATCAAAAAAGGCTGAATTCTGAAATCACAGCCAAAGAAATTCGTGTAACCGATGCAAACGGTGAACAACTAGGCGTTATCTCATTGGCGAGAGCCTTGGAGTTAGCGGAAGAAGCCGAGCTGGATTTGGTGGAGATTGCCCCTCAGGCAGAACCACCAGTGTGCCGTATTATGGATTACGGCAAGTATGTGTTTGAGGCTAATAAACAAAAAGCCATTGCTAAGAAAAAGCAAAAACAGATACAGGTTAAGGAAATAAAATTCCGACCAGGGACGGAAGAGGGTGACTACCAGGTAAAACTACGCAACCTGACACGTTTCCTCGAAGAAGGTAACAAAGCCAAAGTCAGCCTCCGCTTTCGTGGACGTGAGATGGCCCATCAGGACTTAGGACTGAAACTGCTCGAACGAGTAGCTGATGATCTGAAAGAACTGTCGGTTATCGAGCAGCATCCGAAGAAAGAGGGTCGGCAGATGATTATGGTTTTGGCACCAAGTAATAAAAAATAACTATTATTAATTAACAATGCGGAGTTCCAAATGCCAAAATTGAAAAACCATAGCGGTGCGGCGAAGCGTTTCAGACGTACCGGTAGCGGAAAATTTAAACGCGCTCAAGCGTTTACCAGCCATATCCTGACCAAGAAAAGCACTAAGCGGAAACGCCAACTGCGTTCCACGCTGACAATCTGCAAAGCTGATCATTTGTCAGTCCGCAAATTATTGCCTCTTCTATAATTAAGGAATATTCCAATGGCTAGAGTTAAACGTGGTGTAACAGCCAGAGCCCGTCATAAAAAAGTTATCGCACAAGCCAAAGGTTATTATGGCCGTCGCAAGAATGTCTATCGTGTAGCTGTTCAGGCAGTTACTAAAGCCGGTCAATATGCTTACCGTGATCGTCGTCAGAAAAAACGTGTATTCCGTACACTGTGGATTGCGCGTATTAACGCTGCTGCCCGTGAATGTGGAATGTCTTACAGCCGTTTGATTGATGGTCTGAAAAAATCATCTATCCAAATCGATCGTAAAGTATTGGCAGATATTGCTTATCACGATTCTGCTGCGTTTGCTGCTATTGCTGCAAAAGCAAAGGCGGCTTTGGCTAACTAATCTCCCGGTTCGCTTCTGCGAATCTCATTATTAGTTGCACATGAAAGGGCCGTTGATGACGGCCCTTTTTTATTTCTGATTGATCCTCAGGTGGAGGAAATATGGCTGAACTGTCATCGCAGTTATTAGCATTAAAAGATATTGTTGAGGCAGCGAAGACCGCGATTCAAAACGCGACTGATGCTAAAACACTGGATAATGTCCGGGTCGAATATCTGGGTAAGAAAGGTCTGATTACCAAATATGTTAATGAGTTAGGTAATCTCAGTGCTGAAGAACGCCCTCTAATTGGTAAGGAAGTGAATCTGGCCAAGCAGGAAGTTGCTGGTCTGACAGAAGCACGCACCAAAGTTCTAGCCGAACAAGCAATGCATGCCGCATTAGCTGCGGAAACTGTGGATGTCACGTTACCTGGTCGTAATGCTGAGGTGGGTGGTCTGCATCCAGTTACACGGACTCTGCAAAGAATCGAACAATATTTCCGTCAAATCGGCTTTCAAATTGCTGAAGGCCCGGAAATCGAAGACGGTGATCATAACTTTACCGCACTGAATATACCTGAAAGTCATCCAGCTCGCGCGATGCACGATACCTTTTATTTCAACGCTGAAATGCTGCTGCGTACTCATACCTCACCGGTACAGATCCGGGTGATGGAAGAACAGCAACCGCCGTTACGAATCATTGCACCAGGACGTGTTTATCGTTGTGACTCGGATTTAACGCATACGCCGATGTTCCATCAGGTCGAAGGTTTGATGGTTGATGAGAATGTCAGTTTTACCGATCTCAAAGGTATTCTGGCGGACTTTCTTCAAGCATTTTTCGAAAAACCATTGAATGTACGTTTTCGTCCTTCCTATTTTCCGTTTACCGAACCTTCAGCAGAAGCTGATATTGAGTGTGTGATCTGTGGTGGCGAAGGCTGTCGCGTATGTAGTCATACCGGTTGGCTGGAAGTTTTAGGTTGCGGCATGGTGCACCCAAAAGTATTCGAACACGTCAATATTGATAGTGAAAAATATCTGGGTCTGGCATTTGGTATGGGCGTTGAACGTCTGGCGATGCTGCGTTATGGCGTGAATGATCTACGATTATTTTTTGAGAACGATCTGCGCTTCCTGCGTCAGTTCAAATAGGATAGGAAGTTCGCCATGAAATTAAGCGAAAATTGGCTACGTGAATGGGTAAATCCTGATTTTGACGTGCAGGTGATTGCCGAGAAACTGACTCAAGCGGGTTTGGAAGTTGATTCTGTTTCGCCGGTTGCCGGTGATTTTTCCGGCGTATTGGTTGGTCAAGTGAAATCAGTTGTCCCGCATCCGGATGCCGACAAATTGCGGGTTTGTGAAGTGGATGTTGCTGCTGATGAATTACTGCACATTGTTTGTGGTGCCAGCAATGTTCGAGAGGGTTTGAAAATTCCAGTTGCTGTTATCGGTGCTGTGTTGCCAGGTGATTTCAAAATCAAACAAGCCAAACTGCGCGGTGAGCCTTCATTTGGCATGTTGTGTTCGGCTAAAGAACTTGGCTTGGCAGAATCCTCTGAAGGTCTGCTGGAGTTATCGGGAGACGCTCCAGTTGGTAAGGACATCCGTGATTACCTGGCATTAAATGATTTCACTATCGAAGTTGACTTAACGCCTAATCGCAGTGATTGCCTTGGGGTTGCCGGTATTGCCCGTGAACTGGGTGTGATTAGTCGCACCAATCTGACTCCGGTCATGATTAACGATGTCGCTGCGACTATTCAGACAGCATTTCCGGTTTCAGTTGAAGCTACACAAGCCTGTCCGAATTATATTGGCCGGGTGATTGAGAATATTAATCCAAATGCTAAAACCCCATTGTGGATGCAGGAAAAACTGCGTCGTAGTGGCTTGCGTAGTATCAGTCCAGTTGTCGATATCACCAATTATGTGATGCTTGAACTTGGTCAGCCAATGCATGCTTTTGATCTGCAAAAATTACAGCAGTCCATTACCGTGCGTTTTGCCAAAGCCAATGAAAAACTAACTTTGTTGGATGGTCAGGAAGTTGAGATTGCTGAACAAACGCTGATTATTGCCGACGCATCTGGACCCTTGGCACTGGCAGGCATTATGGGCGGTGAAGCGTCAGCAGTGGATTCTGCTACAAATACATTGTTCCTTGAAGCGGCTTTTTTTGCGCCGGATGCTATCGCCGGTCAAGCTAGAAGTTATGGATTGCATACTGATTCATCTCATCGGTTTGAGCGTGGTGTTGATCCCGAATTGGCACAACAAGCAATGCAACGTGCCACCAGCTTGATTTTGGAGATTGTCGGTGGTCAGGCAGGCCCACTTACTGTGGTCAGTGAAGAAAGTGCATTACCAGAAACGCCACAAATCCTACTACGTGCAAATCGTATTAAACGCGTATTGGGAATTGAGCTGGAAGCTGCTGAAGTTGAAGAACAACTGACACGGTTGGGGCTGGAAGTTACGCAAGTTAGAGATGGCTGGCTGGTTATTGTGCCAAGTTTCCGGTTTGATATTAATATCGAAGTAGATTTGATTGAAGAATTGGGACGTCTGTATGGCTATGATCGTTTGCCGCAAACCCGCCCTGAAATCAGTGTATTACCCGGCGCAATTTCCGAAAAACAATTGGCGACCGAGCGCTTACAAAATTTATTGGTAGATCGTGGTTATTTTGAAGCTATTACCTACAGCTTTGTTGATCCAACATTACAAAAACACTTCGCTGATAGTGAAGCTGAACCTATCAAGTTAGCCAATCCGATTTCGGCTGATTTATCAGTCATGCGGCATTCATTGTGGCCTGGTTTAGTCCAGGCGATGGTTTATAACCTGAATCGCCAGCAGGAGCGGGTGCGCTTGTTTGAGGTTGGACGAGTCTTTCGTGGTGAACTAGCCAATATTGACCAACAGCAATGTATTGGTGGTCTGGTTTACGGTGATTTAAAACCAGAACAATGGTCTGAAACAAACCGTAAGGTTGATTTTTTTGATGTTAAAGCCGATGTTGAAGCGTTATTAGCCTTAGGTAATGGTAGCGTTGAATATCGTGTCGAAGCTCATCCAGCTTTACACCCAGGCCAATCCGCGCGCATCTATCAAGATGGAAAAGCTGTGGGTTGGATCGGTGCCTTACATCCAAAACTGAATAAGCCATTAGGCTTTACTGGTAAAGCGTATGTTTTTGAATTGGCGTTAACGGTTTGTTTGCAATCCGCCATTCCAAAATTTACCGCTTTGTCACGTTATCCTGCCATTCGCAGAGATCTCGCTTTAGTCGTCGACAATTCGATTGTGGCCTTTGAAATTGAGCATTGCCTGAAAGGCATTGAGTCTGATATTCTTAAGTCAATTCAATTGTTTGACGTTTATTCTGGAGATGGTGTCGAGCTTGGCAAGAAGAGTATTGCAGTCGCCTTCCATCTCCAGCATGGTGAGCGAACCATGACCGACGATGAAGTCGATGCATTAATGCTGCAAATAACCAACAAACTGCAAAGTGAGTTGGGTGCAGTGGTCAGAACCTAACGTCGGTTCAATAATAAGAATAGAGGTAAAGAATGGCACTCACAAAAGCCGATATGACTGAACAACTTTATGAAGAGTTGGGTTTTAATAAACGCGAAGCAAAAGAGCTGGTCGAAATGTTCTTTGAAGAAATCCGTGGCGCACTTGAAGAAGGTGATCAGGTTAAGCTTTCTGGATTTGGTAATTTTGAACTGCGCGACAAAAATGAACGGCCTGGCCGTAACCCGAAAACGGGTGAAGAAATTCCAATCACCGCCCGTCGTGTCGTTACTTTCCGTCCTGGCCAAAAACTGAAAGCAAGGGTGGACAGTTATGCTCGAGGCGAGTAACAACAACGAATTACCGGCGATTCCTGGTAAACGCTACTTTACCATCGGTGAAGTGAGTGAGTTATGTGGAGTAAAACCTCATGTTTTACGCTACTGGGAACAGGAATTTACCCAGCTTAAACCGGTAAAACGTCGAGGTAACCGTCGTTATTACCAACGCCATGATGTGGTTTTGATCCGTGAGATTCGTGGTCTGCTTTATGAACAAGGTTTTACCATTGGCGGTGCACGCCAACAACTGGAAACCGAACATAAACCCGAAGCAGCTCATAGCGATGAAAACCGCAAACATCTGATTGATGAAATGCTGAAAGAGTTGGAACAAATTCGTACGATTCTGGCTTAATACGCTATAATTTCACTGTTTTGTTGCTTGTCGGGGCATGGCGCAGCCTGGTAGCGCACTTGCCTGGGGGGCAAGGGGTCACAGGTTCAAATCCTGTTGTCCCGACCATACGCAACTTTAATATCATCACAACGCTCTTAATGGGCGTTGTTTTGTTTCTGCCGTTTGAAAATCTCAGGATCCCATTATGCAATTCAATACCCTTGGTAATAGCGATTTAACTGTCAGCCAGATTTGTCTCGGCACCATGACCTATGGCGAGCAGAACACACAGCAGGAAGCTTTTGAACAGCTGGATTACGCTATAGCACAGGGTATTAACTTCATTGATACAGCTGAGCTGTATGCGATTCCTCCAAAAGCTGAAACTTATGGTGCCACTGAAGCAATTATTGGTAACTGGCTAGCCAAACGTGGTCGTCGTGATGATCTTGTACTTGCCAGTAAAATTGCCGGGCCTGGTGCTGATTGGGTGGGGCATATCCGTCAGGGTAAATCACGATTTGATGATAAAAATATCAGCGAAGCGTTAGATAACAGCTTGCAACGTTTGCAAACCGATTACCTGGATTTATATCAATTACATTGGCCGGAGCGACAAACTAATTATTTTGGCAAATTAGGCTATCAGCCAGATCCTGATGAGCATACTATGACGCCGGTGATTGAAACTTTGCAGGCACTGGAAAAGCAGATCCAAGCCGGCAAAATTCGCTACATCGGTTTATCCAATGAAACGCCCTGGGGATTGATGCAATTTATTTCGGTGGCTAAAGCGATGAGTTTACCGCTGATAGCATCCGTGCAAAATCCATATAGTTTGTTAAATCGCAGCTATGAGATTGGCTGTGCAGAAATCAGCTATCGAGAGAACGTACCATTATTGGCATATTCTCCACTGGGGTTTGGTGTATTAACGGGTAAGTATCTAAAAAATGATGCTCCTGCCACAGCCAGAATGAGTTTGTGGCCTCACTATGCCCGTTACAGCAATCCGCAAGCAGTTAAAGCAACCCAAGCTTATGTGGATTTAGCGAAACAACATCAACTGGATCCTGCGCAAATGGCACTGGCCTATGTGAATAGTCGACCTTTTGTTGCTGCAACTATCATTGGTGCGACTAATATGCAGCAATTGCATGCCAATATCACTAGTGAGCAATTAACGCTTTCCAATGAAGTTGTTACAACGATTGAAGATATCCATAAAGCGATTCCCAATCCCGCTCCATAACTTACCTGCCAGAAATGTGCGCTAGCTCAGGTTAAAGCAAATACCGCTATGGTAGTTTATCGTCTTTTGTAAATACTGCTGATATAAACTGCCGCTGAGTCTACGTGCACTTTCTTATATCAGTATTTCTAAGCTGAGAATTTCGGGTATCTAGCAACATGGATAGTCAATCACTATATACCGTGCTTATCGTCGATGACGATCCTGTCACTCGCCTGTTAATGAAACAAGCTCTTAAAGATCCGACTTTATCCATTATTGAAGCAGAAAGCGGCGAACAGGCGATAAAACTATTTTCCGAGTATTTACCTGATATTGCGTTGCTGGATGTATCCATGCCGGGCATGGATGGCTTTACCTGTTGCCGTCAATTACGACTGCTACCCAAAGGTCAACAAACAGCAATCGTGATGGTGACTGTTCATGATAAAGCTGAAGATATTGAGAAAGCATTTGACGCTGGGGCTACGGATTTCCTTACTAAACCCTTCAAGTGGCCATTATTTGCCCATCGGGTTCGTTATATTCTCAAAGCTAACAGTACGTTACGTGAACTCAGCCTGAGCCGTTCTAAACTAGCTAAGGCCCAAGCTATTGCCAATCTAATTTATTGGGAATGGGATTTTAAGCATAAGACATTTGAATGCAGTGTCAATCTGTATCAGTTATTAGGCATACAAAATACCTCGCAAGCCATTTCATTCAAACATATTCTTCGTCATATTTTTCCTGATGACAGACCTTTATTTAAACAGGCTTTGCGCCGTGCCATTCAGCAGAAACATGCCTACGACATTGAATATCGAATCCAGACCGATAATGGGCAGTTGTTTTATTTACATGAACGAACAGAAATAAATCAGGATTTTGATGGTTGGAAAATCATTGGTACTCTGCAGGACATCACTTCACTCAAACAATCAGAACAGGAAATCGCCTATTTCACCTATTACGATACGTTGACTGATTTACCGAATAGACGTTTGTTTATCGAACAATTGGAAACGGCTATCGCCCGCGCACGCCATAAACAACATTCGTTAACACTAATGTTTATCGATCTAGATCACTTTAAACATATTAACGATACCTATGGTCATCAAGTTGGGGATGCGTTGTTATGTGAGGCTGCAGCAAGGATAAAGGATTGTCTTCGTGATGCAGATTTAATCGCGGTGAGCAAAGATAAAGATGATCGCGTAGCGCGTTTTGCCGGTGATGAATTCACCGTCATGTTAACCAATATTGATAATGTGGATGTGCTGGCAAATATTGCCCAGCGGATTGTGGCGAAATTTGAAAAATCCTTCGACATCAATGGGCTCAATGTATACAGCACTGTTAGTATCGGTATCGCTATCTTTCCGGAAGATGGTGATGACGTTCAGGCATTGATGCAGCATGCTGATGTGGCAATGAACCATGCTAAAGAGTTAGGTCGCAACAATTACCAGTTTTTCTCAGCAGAAATGAATGATTATCTTTTTGAGCGTTTGCAAACCGAACAGGATCTGCGCCAAGCTCTGAAACGTAATGAATTCTTATTGTTTTATCAGCCACAGATTGATGTCAAAACCCAACGAATTATTGGATTTGAAGCGTTATTACGGTGGCTGCATCCAGTTAAGGGATTACTCGGACCATTAACTTTTATAGATGTGGCTGAAAAGACTAGTTTGATTATAGCCATTGGTGAGTGGGTGTTAAATCAAGCCTGTTTGCAAACTTATCAATGGCAACAACAATTCAACAACAACTGGCGAGTATCGGTGAATTTGTCTGCCATGCAGTTTAATCAGCAGCTGTTACTTGAGCAGGTAGGGCAATCTTTGCAGGCATCTGGTTTACCTGCAGCTTCACTTGAGCTGGAAATAACTGAAACTGCGATGCTTAAAGACATAATGGAAACAATTCCATTATTAACCGCGTTAAAAGAAATGGGTGTGGGACTGGCAATTGATGATTTTGGCACCGGCTATTCATCATTGAGCTATTTAAAAAACTTCCCCATTAATACACTGAAAATTGATAAAAGCTTTGTTGATGAAATCGTCGATAATCCTAAAGACGCAGCTATTGCCCGAACCATCGTTCAACTGGCAGAAAACCTTGGTCTGAGAACCATTGCCGAAGGTGTAGAAACGCTTGAGCAGGTAGAAATGCTGACCACCATGGGGTGCCAGGAGTTACAAGGATATTACTTTAGCAAACCGCTTCCTGTGGGTGAGGTTGAACGTCTTTTGGCAAATGGCAATGAACTGAAAAAATCTTAACGTTTTTTGGTTGGCATTTTGACTATATCCTGTTCATCTTCATAACGATCCAGCATACCAATATCCAAAACTGGCGAAGCGTCAATATGCTGGGCATCCATCATTTGTGCAACACGCTTTAAGGCGGACATAATCATCGCCTGTTCCCATTCATCTAATTTACTGAATTCACGGGTAAAACGATCCTGCAATGGAATCGGTGCACTTTTAAGCGTTTCTGTCGCAGCCTCAGTCAAATAGGCATGTACTTTACGTTTATCAGATTGAGAACGCTGACGATAAACCAGTCCACGTTTTTCCAGTCGATCCAATATTGTCGTTACCGTAGCCTGACTTAAACTCATTTCCTGAGCCAACTCCCCAATAGTCACTTGTCCTTTATCACGCAGAGTTTGTAATAAAAGGATCTGCGGCGCAGTTAGCCCAGTAGTTTTGGCCAAATATTTGGAATGTAGATCAGTGGCGCGGATAACCCGGCGCAATGCAATAAGCACTTCTTCAATATGATTCAACAGGTGTTCCCTTTGCTCTTTATTTAGACCAAGTGCGTCGATAGTTTCAGTATTAATTTGAATTGAATTCAACATATTTTCCCACGTTTTTAAATAAATAGTTCAACTTGGGGCAGACCGCTTTTCTTGTTGTATTGACTGAAAGCCAGTGTTTCATGAAGCTTTTTTTAAAGCTCTCAAACTATAAAGCAGTTTAAAAAGTGGTCTGGACTTTTAATTTGTTTAGTGTACTATATATTTAGATTCTGTCATTCGCAAGTCATAAATATATGATTATATTAATTAAAGGCAATATTGGCGGGGTTTAAGAATTTTTATATCTCACTAAGTATTTAGTGACATAAACATTAGAGTTGATTGTAAATATGACCCAGGTTAATCCAGCACCTTTATCTATCGAGTTGATGCAACCAACGGCAGAGTTGGGTGCGGCTGTACACAAACTTATTTCTGAATGTCCGCCATTGGATACCAATTCAATGTATTGCAACTTGTTGCAAAGCAGTCATTTTGCTGAAACAGCGGTTGCTGCTGTGCTTGACGATGAACTGGTTGGGTTCATTTCCGGCTATCGCATCCCAAAACGCCCCGAGACATTATTTGTGTGGCAGGTTGCAGTTGGTGAAAAGGCTCGAGGACAAGGACTTGCAGGACGAATGCTTAAAGAAATTCTGTCGCGTGAACAAAACCGCGATATCAAACGCATTGAAACTACGATAACCCCTGATAACAAAGCGTCATGGGGATTATTTGAAAGTCTGGCTCGTAAGCTGGATACCGAAATTAGCAGCAGTGTGATGTTTGATCGCCACCAACATTTTGCCAATCAGCATGATACAGAAATGTTAGTCAAAGTCGGACCGTTTAAACCCATAGCGTAATTAACAATTAATACCGAATTCAGGTCAGCGATGGCCTCAATTTTCACAGGAGAGAAAAGCGAATGAAAATTTTTGAAGAGATCGAATCAGAAGTGCGTTCATATGCCCGCGCGTTCCCTCGTTTATTTGACAAGGCCCAAGGCGAGTTGATTTACGATGATGATGGCAACCAATACATCGACTTCCTCGCTGGCGCCGGTTCACTGAACTATGGCCACAATCATCCGATTTTCAAAGAAAAACTGATTGAATACATCCAACGTGATGGTATTACTCAGGGCTTGGATTTACATACACGTGCCAAGGGTGAATTCCTGGAAAGTTTTAACGAGAATATTTTAAAGCCGCGGGATCTTGAGTATGTCGTTATGTTTACCGGCCCGACCGGAACCAATGCCGTAGAAGCAGCATTGAAAATTGCTCGTAAGAAAACTGGCCGTGAAAATATCATTTCCTTCACTAATGGTTGGCATGGTCAGAGTTTAGGTGCTCTATCGGTTACCGGTAACTCTACCCATCGCGGTGGTGCTGGTATTGCCTTACATGGTTCAACCCGAATCCCTTATGACGGTTATCTGGGCGATGATTTTGATACCACCAATCTGCTCGACAAGATGTTGTCTGATTCAAGTAGTGGTGTTGATAAACCAGCCGCAGTAATTGTCGAAACCGTTCAGGGTGAGGGCGGTATTAATGCCGCTTCAATGAACTGGTTACAAAGTCTTTCAGAGATCTGCAAACGCCATGATGTATTGCTGATTGTGGATGATATTCAGGCTGGTTGTGGCCGTACCGGTACCTTCTTCAGTTTTGAAGAAGCTGGCATTTATCCTGATATTGTCACCTTATCGAAATCATTAAGTGGTTATGGCTTGCCATTTGCCATTGTGTTGATGAAACCGGAAGTCGATCAATGGTCTCCAGGTGAACATAACGGTACCTTCCGTGGCAATAATCATGCGTTTGTTACCGCCAAAGCTGCTATCGATCATTTCTGGAAAGACGATAAATTCGCCAAAGAAGTACAGCGTAAAGGCCAATATATTGCTGATCGGGTAGATGCGATCGTTGCCAAATATGGCGAAGGTAATTTCAACTCACATGGTCGTGGCATGTTCCGTGGTATCAATTGTGTCAGTGGTGAATTAGCTGGCCAGATCACCCGCAAATGTTTCCAAAACGGTCTGATTATTGAAACCAGTGGTGCCGATGATCATGTCGTTAAGTTCTTATGTCCGCTGACCATCACCGATGAAAACCTGAAAAAAGGTATCGATATTCTGGAGAAAGCGATTAAAGAAGTCTGTGATAAAGCAGACAGCATTCCGGAAGAAAAAGACTTTTTTGAAGGTGATTACTCTGTCAGTGATGAAGCCAGTAAATCCGATACGTTTGAACCTGCCAGCAAAAAAGTAGCAAGTTAATCAGCTCGGCATTATCTATCTTCACAATCCAGTGATCGGTTTTCCGATCACTGGCTGTTGAAAAGCATTTATAGAGGACAAAACATGATCGTCAGACAATTACAAGAAGCTCAACAAACCTCTCGCCGTATCGTTTCACCGGATGGTAATTGGGAGAGTACTCGTATGTTATTGAAAGATGACAACATGGGTTATTCATTCCATATCACCACTATTTATGCCGGTGCTGATTTCCGTATGCATTATCAGAATCATTTGGAATCGGTATATTGCATCAGTGGTGAAGGGGAAGTGGAAACGCTGGATGATGGCAAGGTCTACAAAATCACACCAGGTACCTTATATAACCTTGATCAGCATGATCGCCACATCCTGCGTGCGTTTAAAGAACTGCATCTGGCCTGTGTGTTCAACCCGCCATTGAATGGTAAAGAAGTGCATAACGCTGAAGGTGCCTATGAATTAGATGCCGAAGCGGTAACTGAATAACAGGCAATGCAGCCTTTCCGGTTTGGTCCGGAGTACAACGAATTAACAGAGAGTAGATATGCAATTTCATACGGTAGAAAAAATAGGCGGCACCTCAATGAGCGACTATGTCGCGGTGCGCGACAATATTATTCTTAAACCGGTTCATAACGAGTCAATTTACAATCGTGTTTTTGTTGTTTCAGCGTATGGTGGTATTACTAATCTGCTGCTAGAGCACAAGAAAAATGGCACATCAGGTGTCTATGCAGAGTTCGCCAACAGCTTGAATGATGACAGCTGGATTGAGGCAATGGAAAAGCTCAAGCAAGAGATTTTTGCCATCAATCAACAATTGTTCAACGATAAAAAAACATTAAAACAAGCCAATGAGTTTATTGGTGAACGGCTTGAAGATGCAGAACGGGTACTGGCAGATTTACAACGTCTTTGCCAGCATGGTCATTTTGCGTTGGATATGCATCTGGCAACAGTACGTGAAATGCTGGCCAGCATCGGTGAAGCGCACAGTGCTTGGAATACAGCTACATTACTGAAAAAAGATAAAATCAATGCTCGTTATGTTGATTTGACCGGTTGGCAGACCGACAAGCACATGAAACTTGATGAGCGTATTGATAAGGCGTTTGCCAAAATTGATCTGAGCAAAGAGTTACCTATCGTCACTGGTTATGCCCATAGCGATGATGGTCTGATGTCGACCTTTGATCGCGGCTACAGTGAAATGACGTTCAGTCGTATTGCTGTATTAACTAATGCCAATGAAGCGATTATTCATAAAGAGTTCCATTTGAGCAGTGCCGATCCACGTCTGGTAGGTGAAGACAATGCGGTGCCGATTGGCCGGACCAATTACGATGTGGCTGATCAGCTGGCTAATCTGGGCATGGAAGCCATTCATCCCAAAGCAGCCAAAGGCTTACGGCAGAATAATATTCCGTTACGGGTGCGTAATACCTTCGAACCAGAGCACGCAGGCACATTGATTACTGGTGATTACATCAGCAGCAAGCCTTGTGTGGAGATTATCGCTGGATGCAAACACGTTTATGCCTTTGAGCTGTTTGATCAGGATATGGCGGGTAATATCGATGTCTATGATCGCGAAATTCTGGCTCAAATACGCAAAAATAAAGCACATATCATTTCCAAAGATATCAATGCCAATACGATTACCCATTATCTGACGGCTAGCTTGAAGAATATTCGCCGGATTCGTGAGGCTCTGCAGGAGCAGTTTCCAGAAGCCGAAATCAATCAGCAGAAAGTGGCTATTGTGTCGGCGATTGGTAGCGATATGAAAATCCCCGGCATTCTGGCACGTACAGTCAGTGCTTTGGCTGAGAAAAATATCAGTGTGCTGGCGATGCATCAGTCAATGCGTCAGGTGGATATGCAATTTATTATTGACGAAGATGACTATGCTGATGCCATCAAAAATCTGCACAGTTATTTAGTAGAGGTTCATGATCACGGCAGAGCCATATGCCTGGCATCTTAATTTTTGTATGTCTGATGTGTTTGCACTATTGGCAAATGACTAGTTAGAACGGGATTACAGAAGTTTTTATATCTTGTTGCTTAACTCACTTAAACCCGCCTGATGGCGGGTTTA
>NZ_JAUSCC010000107.1 GCF_030651745.1 Methylophaga sp. | reverse complement strand
GTTCAATAAACAAAAAGAGTGGCTGGGGTACCAGGATTCGAACCTGGGAATGACGGGATCAAAACCCGTTGCCTTACCGCTTGGCGATACCCCAACTGTTATTACACAACTCTATCAATTTGCAGTTACATTCAGACTTCTCTCGAAGTCTTTTGCACAAAGACTCAACGGTGATTCGTTGCACCCTTTGGCAGTAAAAGCATGCCAATGTTCCGGCACATTTTGTAAAACATTTTCAGCCTCATCGGCCGAATTAAAGCGGGCAAAAATACAAGAACCCGTTCCGGTCATACGTGGAATGGCTGCATATTGTGCCAACCAAGACAGTGCCTGCGCAACTGGTGGATGTAACTTTTTAACCACCGATTCACAAATGTTACTGCCTTCCCCCGCAAGGAAGCCCGCTATTGTGATTGGTTCACAATCGCGTGTCAATTCCGTTGCGGAAAATATTTCTGCGGTTGAGACAGCGCAGTCTGGAAAAATAACTAAATACCATGGTTCTGGTGGATCAATCCGGGTAAATACTTCACCAACACCTTCGGCCCATGCGGCGTGACCACGGACAAAAACCGGTACATCTGCGCCTAACTGCAATCCTAACGTTGCCAACTGATCTTCCGTTAATGCACATTGCCAAAGCTTATTCAGCGCAACCAGTGTGGTTGCAGCATCTGAACTACCGCCTCCCAGACCACCACCCATCGGTAGTTTTTTTTCGAGTTGAATAGTGGCACCTGAGCTGACTTTTGCCGTTGTTTGTAAAAGTTTAGCCGCTCGAACAATCAGATTATCGTCGGCAGCAACATCGGTCAGTTGCGTTTGAAGCACAATTGCTGAATCTTCGGTAACGGTAAATTTCAGTTGATCGCCATAATCTAAAAACTGAAAGGCTGTTTGCAGTTCATGATAACCATCTGCTCGGCGGCCGGTGATGTGCAGAAATAAATTTAGCTTTGCCGGCGCAGGCCACCATTCATTCATTTACCAACTTTCCAACCATTCATCACCAGACGAATACTTAATTGCGGATGTTCAATAAAAATTTTGGCGGGAATATCATTGCCCTCCAGCGGCACATAATCGACAAATTCTACTTGCCATCCAGCTTGAGAAAGTGTGGTCAACCGGCCTTTTTCATCCAGCGTTTTCTGATCAATCTTGATTGCTTCATGTGGCAATCCTCTTACCCAATCACGCAAAGCACTTACCGGTAACAACCAACCTAATACTTCGGCCAGTAGCTGTTCGGGGGTCTCTGCAGAATAGCTTTCGCCATCGGAAAAGGTCATGGTGACCAATACATCGTCACCTTTTAATTCAACCGCACCCTGCGAAAAAGGACCAAACAAACGGATATTGAAATCATCTTGCTGCTGCTGCCAGGTTACACCGACATTCCAGCCTTCTTTGTCCTGGCGGATAACGGTACGGCCACGAAATGACCAGTCGTTCAATTGTTTTAACGAGACTTGGCGTTGCTCCCACAAAACTTCTGCCGGAGCGAGAGGCTTGGTTTGCCAGAAGGGTGTACAGGCGGTCATCAACATGACCGCCGCAATAACGAACAGCCGTTTCATTTCGTTAGCCGCTGCAGGGTCTCCTGAAGCACTTTATTATCGGGATCCAGCTTTAAACCCTGATCCCAATATTTTTTCGCTTCATTTTTTTTGTTCTGTACCCAAAGCACTTCACCGAGATGGGCGACAAACTCGGCATCAGCTTGAATCGCAACGGCTTCACGCAGGTAATATTCCGCTTTTTCCATATCACCCAACCGGTAATAGACCCAGCCCAGGCTATCCAGATAGTACGGATCGTTAGGACGCAGCTCCAATGCTTTATTGATCAGCTCTAAGGCTTCGTCATGACGATCAGTGCGATCAGTCAAGGTATAGCCCAATGCATTAAGCGCCTGTGAATTATTCGGATCGATTTTTAAAATAGTGCGTAAATCGCTTTCCAGCACATCCAGCTTATCAATCGATTCGGCGACCATAGCGCGGCTGTATAACAAATCGATATTGCCCGGATGGTTGACCAACGCCTCACTCAATACATTGAATGACTCTTCAGGCATGCCCTGATCCCGTAAGAAGGCAGCTTCAAACAGATAAAAATCAATAGCTTGCTGCGGACGTTCCTGACGCAGTAATTTCAGATGTTGTCTTGCTTTGTCGACATCGCCACGCTTAGCAAGCAAGTTGATATAACGGGTTTGCGCCATTTCAAAACGTTGGCTGTCTGCAGGAACCGAAGCAAACCATACAAGTGCTGAATCAATGTTATCGTTCATTTCTTCTGCCAGCCCCATAAAGTAACTGGCCTGGCCACCGGCATCGCCCATCTGTAACAGCTGACTGAAAAAAGTTTTGGCAGTAGAACCATCTTCACGTTCAAGGGCTAACAGACCCAGCGCAAAGATAACATCCGGGTTATCCGGGTTCTCCAGATGCAGCTCTTCAAAAATACGTTTTGCTTTATCGGACTGGCCACTTTCGCCTAACAATTTTCCATAGGTAAAACGTAAAGTTTCGCTGGCACCGTCTTGTTCGGCAGCTTTAGCGATAAGTTTTAACGCTTCATCACTTTTATTGAATGTTTGCAGTAAATCCGCTTTTAAGCCGAGATAAGCTTCGTTGCGCGGATACTCTTTCAGTAATCCATCGACTGCAATTTCTGCAACCTCAAACCGCTGGAAATAAGCTGCAAGTCGAGCATAGGTATAGCGGGCATCCGGATCATCTTGTTGATAGAGATCCAGTTCCAGAAGCGTCTGCAGGCCTCTTTCCGGATCACCTTTTTCGCTCAAGTTGGCAGCCAATGACTCCAGATATCTTTCTTTATGTTCCGGATCCAGCGCTAATGCCCGGTTCATGTTTTTCACCACTTCCGGATAGTTATCTTCCATTAACAGAAATGGCACCCGCATCACATAGACTTCAGCTTCTCCCGGAGAAACTTCCTGCCAGCGGGTCAATGCACGATTAATTCGTTGCGGATCACGTGAAAAAGTTGAAATTCTTGCGGAACGCCCAGCCAGTTCAGGAGAATCCGTTAATTCTGCCGCTTGATTGTATAAATCGACGGCAATATCGAGTTGCCCACGTTGTCCGGCAATTTCAGCGGTGAGGATGTAATAAACCAGTTCCGGTGTAAGCGGCAAATTCATCGCAGATTGCGCTGAATCGTCGGTATCGGCATCTATTAACTCAACAGCCTCAAAAGAATTGTTTTCATCTGATTGCTGAGCAGTTGCAGCGCATCCAAACAGTAAAATAGGTATCATCAACCATGTTGCCGATGAGGCAAACTGCTTGCAATAACCGCGTAACTGTTGCAATAAATCCATAATTCAACGACCTGACTGATTGAGTTTG
>NZ_JAUSCC010000090.1 GCF_030651745.1 Methylophaga sp. | reverse complement strand
GCACTGATTTTTTCAGCATCGGATAAATAGACGTCCTGATGGATCAGTTCACCATCACAGTCCACTACCTCTAATTCACAACGACCACATGCCCCGCCACGACATAAATACGGTGCATCAATACCCGCTTCTTCTAATGCTTCCAGCATGCTCATTTCACTGGGAACCACCACTTCGGTTTCCGACAGTTTTAATGAAACGATAAACGGCTCACCCGTTGCCGGGGCCAGGAATTTCTCGCTATGCAAGGCGTTTTCTGGCCAGCCCATTTCCTTGGCCATCAACAATAAGCTGTTGACCATATTGTTGGGGCCACAGACATAAACGTGTGAACCCAACGGTTGCTGGATTAAGATCTCGGTGAAGTTGATTCGACGACCTTCATCGTCAACATAAAAATGCACCTTATCGCCACACAGACTTTCCAGTTGCTCACGAAAAGCTGCCTGATCGGCACTGCGATAGGCATAGTGCAACTCATAGGCATAACCGAGACGATTCAAATCACTTATTTGTGACATAAACGGGGTAATGCCAATACCACCGGCCACCAGAATATGTTTTTTTGCCAATTTGTTAATGGAAAACAAATTGGTCGGTGGAGTGATTTGCAAACGTGTGCCGGGCTTGACCTTTTCGTGCATATACAACGAACCACCGCGCGATTGCTCCTGTTTCCGCACTGCAATGGTGTAACGGCCGTTATCACTGGTTGGTCCCATCAGGGAATAGGCATTGCGGTGAATGCGGCCATCAATATTCATTGCGACCACAACATGACTGCCGCCGGAAAAGTACGGTAACTTCTCGCCGTCTTCCCGTTCAAAAGTAAACTGTTTGACCTGCTCGGTGATTTGTTCCACCGCGGTGACGATGACATTTAACTGACTCATGGATAAATTTCCTCTGCTGCTGGAATTTCACCGGGCACTTCAGCATCGATCATAAAGCCCATATAAGCGCCCATCAGACGGGAAAAATGCTCTCTGACGATAAGATGCCGACCACAGCCGGTGCAGGCATGAATGTTGTGATGGACATTTTCATTGGTGGTTTTGCAATGCACGCAATACACACGTCTGCCCAGACTGCCACAAAGCTCTTTGAATACATTCTTGTCATCTACGCCAGCATCACGTAACACCCCGGCAACTGCCCAGATAAAGCCTTCGGTACCGGCTACGTAAAACTGAGTGCCCATATAGCAGCTGTCTAATGTGGTTTTCAATGCATCAAGTAATTCGGCTTGAGAATCACTGAGAGTAATTGGCTCGTTAACCACTTTTTGCACGGTGACAGCATATTTTTCAGCCTGTGGATCAGCAGCGAGATACAGCACTGAAAGCGGT
>NZ_JAUSCC010000089.1 GCF_030651745.1 Methylophaga sp. | reverse complement strand
GACTAACGAAGATGGTTATGTAATATAAGCCTATGATATTATTGTCGGATGATTAAACTAGAAGGGGGTAGAGCACCTTGATTAAGCAGCGAACATTGAAAAATGTGATTCGTGCCACAGGTGTGGGATTACACAGCGGTGAGATGGTGTATTTAACATTGCGTCCGGCTGCCCCTAATACAGGCATAATTTTCCGTCGAGTTGATTTGGACCCAGTTGTTGAAATCGAAGCCAAAGCGGAAAATGTGGGTGAGACTGCCCTGTCAACCACATTAATCCAAAATGGTCAGCGGGTTTCAACCGTGGAACATTTATTGTCAGCCTTTGCCGGGCTGGGTATCGATAATGCTTATATTGATTTGAATGCAGCTGAAGTGCCTATTATGGATGGCAGCGCCGGACCTTTTGTGTTTCTGGTGCAATCCGCGGGCATTGAAGAGCAGGCAGTAGCCAAGCAATTTATTCGTATTAAAAAGCCTGTATTACTGGAAGATGGTGATAAATGGGCTAAGTTTGAGCCATTTGAAGGTTTCAAAGTCTCTTTTACCATTGATTTTGAACATCCGGCATTTACTGGCAGACCACAACAGGTTGATGTTGATTTCTCCTCCACATCATTTGTTCGAGAAGTCAGTCGTGCCCGGACTTTCGGTTTTATGAAAGATATCGAAAAATTGCGGGAAATGAATCTGGCGCTTGGTGGCAGTATGGACAATGCCATCGTTGTCGATGACTTTCGTGTATTAAATGAAGATGGCCTGCGTTATGAAGATGAATTTGTTCGTCATAAGGTGCTTGATGCCATTGGCGATCTCTATTTATTAGGTCACAGCTTGATTGGTGCATTCGTTGGTCATAAATCTGGCCACGAGGTTAACAATCGTTTATTACGTAAACTTCTGGCTCAACAGGATTGCTGGGAATTGGTGACATTTGAAGAAGATGCAGATGCACCAATTGTATTCAGTCGACCAGCTGCTTCAATAGTCAGCTAGGAGTCATTAGAAAATTCACCTCGCTTTGCGAGTTTATGCAGCGCTGTTTTGAGCTGACCATCGTCTAATCCGGCGGCGGTCTGAGCAATCAGCGCTGCATTGTTATTAGACATATCAATCGTGTTGGATCTGGGTAATTTCTGAGCAGAATGACCGGGTTTTACTTTGACTTCTACGCGATCAATTTTTACAGCCAATTGGTTGGAAAGTGTTTTACAAATAGTTGCGGAATGAAAGCGTAACAAGCTTGCAATTGCCGCACTTTCGGTATGGATGATAATTTTGTTGTCATTCAGATTTGCCAGCTGGCAATGCCCTGCGAACTGCGAAGGTAAAATTTCTTGCAGAATGCTGTTAAGCTGGGTTAATTTTTGGGCGCGCTTCGCAATTTGCTGTAGTTGCTGATTACTCTGGCACACAGTTGCAAAATGAAGCGGTTTATTTGACATGTCTCAATACCGGGACGAGGATAAGTATGCAGATTATCATAATATCCGCCGACAATACCGGCCATAAGAACTGGCATTTAAGCCGAACCACTCTGATGTTGCTGACAATGTTTGTGTTATCAATCACCATTGCAGTAACCATTTCAGCGATGAACTACATTGATGATAAAACTACTCTGACATCAACTGAAGATTCAAAATATTTTCCAACTGCTCAACTCCTCACACCTAAACCCGATCCGTACTCCATCAGTGATAACACTACTGCAAATGAAGCTATTCAAGGGTTCTATGCTCAACAGCTTGGTGGATTACAGGCTGAAGCCATCCGCTTGAAAATGCTCAGCCAGCGATTAGCTGAAATTGCGGGTTTTGAATTGAGTGACTTTGATTTGGAATTTACTCCAGGCATGGGCGGTATCGAAAAATCCGGTGACTGGTTATCTAATGCTGAATTCGAAGAAAGTTTAGTTCGTCTGTCGCAAGACTTTGCGAATCAACAGGACACGTTAACCGCATTACAAGATTATTTGATTACGAATGACAACATCACTGGTGCAATCCCAACTGGCAGACCCGTTGATGAAGGTTGGATTTCATCTTTTTATGGCTATCGAGTTGATCCTTTCAATGGAAAAAAGTCCTTCCATGATGGAATTGATTTCGCCGGTAAAACTGGCAGTGCAGTGATTTCTGTTGCGGATGGCATTGTTAGCTGGGCTGGTATGCGAGGCGATTATGGTGGTCTGGTTGAGATCGATCACGGAAACGGTTATGTAACTCGTTATGCTCACAATAAATCGCTGGAAGTAACGACTGGAGATAGGGTCAGCAAAGGTGATGTCATTGCGCTGATGGGATCAACTGGCCGATCAACCGGGCCTCATGTCCATTTTGAAGTGCTGCGAGACGGTAAATCCGTGAATCCTTTTAATTACATCGAATAATCCCTCTTGTAATTACACTTTCTGTCACCACATAAAAGATTAAGTTGATCTTCGATCTTCTCAATAGTACGCGTTATAATCACGTGATTTATCAAACCGTCGTCAATTCGACACAAATCAACAGGTAGTTCAGTCATGGTAGGCAAGTTTTTCAGTAAGGTTTTTGGCAGTCGCAACGATCGTGTTATCAAAAAGCTGCAGAAACAAATTAGCCTTATCAATGAATTGGAAAGCGAATACGAAAAGCTGGATGATGCTGCCTTAAAATCCAAAACCATCGAATTTAAACAAAGATTAAATGACGGCCAAACGCTCAATGATATTTTAGTTGAAGCGTTTGCAGTAGTCCGTGAAGCGGGTAAACGGGTCATGGAAATGCGCCATTTCGATGTACAGTTGATTGGTGGTATGGTGCTGAACGACGGCAAAGTCGCAGAGATGAAAACCGGTGAAGGTAAAACACTGGTGGCAACTCTGGCCGTTTATCTGAATGCGTTGACCGGTGAAGGCGTTCACGTAATCACAGTCAATGATTATCTTGCTAAACGTGACTCGGCCTGGATGAGCAAACTTTATGGTTTTCTCGGGTTAACTACCGGGGTCATCGTCAGTGGCTTAAGTGGCGATGAACGGCGTGAAGCATATGCAGCTGATATCACCTACGGCACCAATAATGAGTTTGGCTTTGATTACCTGCGTGACAACATGGCTTTTCGTTTGGAAGACCGTGTACAACGGCCGCTTAACTTTGCCGTTATCGATGAGGTTGACTCCATCCTGATTGACGAAGCCAGAACGCCATTGATTATTTCCGGTCCGGCGGAAGACAGCTCTGAGCGTTATGTGCAAATAAACACCTTAATTCCGCATCTCACCAAACAGGAAGGTGAAGATGACGACATCAAAGTCGCAGGTGATTACACGGTAGATGAAAAGAACAAACAAGTTCATTTCACTGAAGCCGGCCATGAAAAAATCGAACAGTTATTAACTGAAGCAGGACTGCTGGATGCTGATGCAAGCTTGTATGATGCCGCCAATATTGGCCTGATGCATCATGTTACTGCTGCATTGAGAGCGCATGTCCTGTTTCATAAAGATGTTGAATACATCGTTCAGGATGATCAGATCATTATCGTCGATGAATTTACTGGCCGTACCATGCCCGGCCGTCGTTGGTCTGAAGGCTTACATCAGGCAATTGAAGCCAAAGAAGGTGTGAAGATTCAAAACGAGAATCAAACGCTGGCATCAATCACTTTCCAGAACTATTTCCGTCTGTATAAAAAATTATCTGGTATGACCGGTACAGCTGATACCGAAGCTTACGAATTACAATCCATTTATGGCCTGGAAGTTGTGGTTATTCCAACGCATCGTCCAATGCAACGTAAAGACGAAGCAGACAGAATTTATTTGACCGCAAAAGAGAAATTCGACGCGATCCTGTTGGATATCCAGGAATGTATCAAACGCAAACAACCGGTGCTGGTGGGTACCGCTTCGATCGAGAGTTCTGAGTATCTGGATAAATTGCTGACCAAAGCCAAAATTCCGCACGAAGTATTGAACGCGAAATTCCATGAAAAAGAAGCCCACATCATTGCTGAAGCAGGTAAACCTGGTTCAGTAACTATTGCTACCAATATGGCGGGTCGTGGTACCGATATTGTTCTTGGTGGTAGCCTTGAAGCTGAGTTGGAAAAACTTGGCGAGGATGCTGATGAGGCTGCAAAAGCCAAAGTGAAAGCCGACTGGCAACAACGCCATGATTTGGTCTTGCAAGCCGGTGGTTTACATATTATCGGTACTGAACGCCATGAATCCCGCCGTATCGATAACCAGTTACGTGGTCGTTCAGGTCGTCAGGGTGATCCTGGCTCAACCCGTTTTTATCTGTCACTTGAAGATAATCTGATGCGGATTTTTGCGTCAGAACGCATGGCCGGGTTGATGCAGAAACTGGGTATGGAAGAAGGCGAAGCCATTGAGCATCCTTGGGTTAGCAGAGCCATTGAAAATGCTCAACGCAAAGTTGAAGGACATAACTTCGATATCCGTAAACAATTACTGCAATTCGATGATGTGGCTAACGATCAGCGTAAAGTGATTTACGAACAACGTAATGAATTAATGGCATCGGATGATGTTTCTGAGTCTATTATTTCAATGCGCAGCAGCGTTATTAATGATGTTATCAGTCTGTACATTCCGCCAAACAGTATTGATGAACAATGGAATGTCACCGGTCTGGAACAGGCACTGCGTGATGATTTTGCTTTGGACTTGGATATCAGTGGCTGGTTGGAAGCGGACGATAGTTTGCATGAAGAAACTTTACGCCAACGCATTGTTGATGAAGCAGAAGCGGCCTGCCAGGCCAAGGAAGCCACAGTGGGTGCAGAGTTGATGCGGCATTTTGAAAAAGCCATTATGTTGCAAACGCTGGATACCCAGTGGAAAGAACATCTGGCGCAGATGGATTATCTACGTCAGGGTATTAATCTGCGTGGTTATGCCCAAAAAGATCCTAAGCAGGAATATAAACGCGAAGCGTTCCAGCTGTTCACCGCAATGCTCGATAGCTTAAAACACGATGTGATCAGTTTAATATCCCGCGTTAAAGTCCGTGCACCGGAAGATGTTGAAGCGGTAGATGAACAGCGCCGTCAATCAGCAGATGTTGAATACCAGCACGAAAGTCCCTCTGCTGAAGCAGAAGCTGAACATCCTTCAGCAAATCAGCCATTAACTCGTGAAGGCAAAAAAGTTGGCCGTAATGATCCGTGCCCATGTGGCAGTGGGAAAAAGTTTAAAAACTGCCATGGCGCAATTAAATAATGGCAGTCAATCTATCTGCTCCAATTGCCGCTGAATTAAAACCGGTCAACGGTATCCGCCTTGCCACTGCCAGTGCGGGTATTAAAAAACCAGGCCGTCAGGATGTTGTATTAATTGAACTGGCTGCTGGAAGCCATACGGCTGCGGTTTATACCCGTAATGCATTTTGTGCTGCACCGGTATTGATTGCCAGAGAACATCAGAGCCAATCGGCAACACGCTTTCTGTTGATAAATTCGGGTAATGCCAATGCTGGAACCGGTGATGCGGGTTTAGCTGCAGCAAAAGCATGTTGTCAGGCGGTGGCTGAGCTTGGTCAGTGTGACGCTAGCGCCGTGTTGCCTTTTTCTACTGGTGTTATTGGCCAACCTTTACCGGTGGACAAAATAACCACTGTCTTACCAGAAGCTTTTGACAAGTTACAGGCTGATAATTGGTTTGCGGCAGCACATGCCATTATGACCACAGACACCATTGCCAAAGCACGCACAGTAGAACTGTCATTAAACGGACAGCAAATCACGCTGACGGGCATTGCCAAAGGCTCTGGCATGATTCGCCCCGATATGGCGACGATGTTGTCTTATATCGCCACTGACGCAGCAATAAGCCCACCAGTGTTGCAAGCAATGCTTGAATTATCGATGGAGCAATCATTTAACAGCATTACGGTGGATGGTGACACCTCAACCAATGACGCTTGCATCTTAATGGCTACTGGTCAGGCCGGTAATATCTTAATTGATGATATTGATAGTCTTGATGCACAACAGTTATTAGCTGCGCTGAACGAGTTAAGCCGTTTTCTGGCCCAAGCTATTGTCCGCGACGGTGAAGGTGCCACCAAATTTATCAGTATTGATGTCGAGCAAGGCGCAGATGAAATAGAGTGTAAGCAAGTCGCTTATACCATTGCTCATTCACCTTTGGTGAAAACGGCATTATTTGCTTCAGATCCAAACTGGGGTCGTATTCTCGCGGCGGTCGGCCGTAGTGGACTAGCCAATCTGGACTTATCGAAAATCGCTATTTACCTGGATACCGTATGTATTGTCGATGGTGGTCAACCGGCTGTGGACTATACTGAAGCAAAAGGCCAACAGGTGATGTCTCAGTCAGAAATAACCATTCGGGTAAAACTGGGTAGAGGCGAGGTTGCCAAAACAGTGTGGACCTGTGATTTCTCCTACGATTACGTGAAAATCAACGCCGAATACCGTACCTGATACGGAGTAAGATATGGATATTGGACAGATCAACACGTTGAGCAAGTTTCTGCGTCAAAGTGGTGCCCAATATCGGGTGTTTGATATGGGCCGTCGGGTTTGTAAATTAACTCCCGAGCAATTTGTCAGCTTTGATAATTGTCAGCGTCCATATCCATATCCTTTCAAGCGTTTGGCGCAGATGGGTATTATTTTCTGGCATCCAGATGCAGCAACAAAACAATATGTCTGGTTTTTGCAATTTCCATTAGATGAACAGGGTTTATTGGTTCCAGATGCACGTGATGCATTTTTGCTGATGTTGCTGGAAAGACTTGGCGAGGCAATGTTGGCCGCCGCCGATGGTGACAAAATTCAGGGTGCTTTAAAAGACAGTCCATATACTTTTGAGCCGCGTCAGGATCGAATGGCGGCTTTTAATGCCCACGCCACTTATGCTTTGAAGCTACCACCTTCAAAATATTACGACTCTGCTTATCATTATTTCACAGGTGAGCTTTCAGTGGATAAATGGCCTGGACTTGCGATGCAGGGGCTAGCCGATTTTGCTATTCGTTTAGATACCAATGAAGCTACTTTGGGACTGATTCAACTATTGCCCAAACTCCCTCAAGAACCATTTCATAACCTGTGTGTATTACTGGAACATGCCAGTCCGGCAGCAGGAATACTCGAAGTATTGGCGCAGCAAATAGATATCCAGTTACAAGAAAAACAACCGGACACGGTCAAAATCATTTCCTGTTTACGAGCGGCTTCCAATAGTCCTGCACGAGGTCTGGTTGAACGTATGGTGATGCAAGTGCTGAAACATCGTTGCAGCCGCGAAATTGAAGTGCTGGCTATCATCAGTGGTCGTATCTGGCCGGCATTGGTCAAACAACCAATCTGTGAATTATATCTTGAGCAACTCGCTCATAATGATGCCGGTCAGCCTGGTTTTAGTCAGTTATTAGCAGATTTATTATTTATTCCAGGAATGCGTGAACCGGTTATGCACGTACTGCGTAATCCCAAACGTTCGGAAACACTGGCAAAAGCCGTGGGGGAAATGTTTGGCAAATAATGAGTCCGAAGTCGACTAAATATTCTTTTTAACAATATTAGTTTCCAGACCATCCACAGTGAACTGATTTTTTTCACGCCAATATTCTTGAATGCCGGTTTCACCTTTACGCTCAGCCCAGTTATTCAGTAGCTCGCGTTCACCGACATAATCCAAATAGGGTACAGCCATACCGCAAGAGGTTTGTACCAGATCGATATCCAGAATAAATATCTGTCTTGCACCGGGCAATGCGTCAAATAAACCGTAAAACTGTTGCCATTCAGGATCCTTATGATGAATAGCCCGAGCCTGTCCGTAAAGCCTCAGAATTAAAGGCTTGCCTTCAAACGCACAAAACATAATAGTCATACGCGGATTTTCTTGAATATGTGCAGCGGTTTCATTGCCGCTCCCCGTCACATTGAGCCAGGCCACACGATTACTGTTTAAGACTCTTAATGAATCCATGCCTTTGGGTGAGAGATTGACGCGACTGTCAGCTGTGGCGGTCGCTACAAAAAACAGATGTTGTTTGTGAATAAACTCAATCAGTCGATCCGATAAAGCATCAAATTGTTGTGCCATTACTTAGGGTTGTCCTTAACAGTTTCTGCCAGCATCTTGCGCCAGCTGGATTCGGTCATCATCTCCATTGTTGATTCCACTCGATCAACAAATACCTTCCCATCCAGATGATCCAGTTCATGCTGAAAAAGTCTGGCCATAAAATCATCATATTTCACTTCTATCTGAGTGCCGTCACGTAACCAGTAACGCACTTTTATCTGTTGATAACGTGGCACCAAGGCACGTAATCCGGGAACACTCAAACAACCTTCCCAGTCTTTTACCATTGCGTCGGAATGCCAGGTAATTTCAGGATTAATTACACAGGTTGCAGGCATATCCGGCGCATACGGATATCGTTCGTTTGGATGACTCGACATAATAAAAAACCGTTGGTTAATGCCGACTTGTGTAGCTGCAATGCCCATACCGCCGCGTTGCTGTACAAACGCAATCAGCGCATCAATATTCTGTTGTAATACTGCATCGTGTATATCGGTTATCGGTAGGGCGACTCGGCGTAAATCAGTTTGACCTAATTCAAGAATCTCAAAGTTTGTGTTCATATCAATGGTGCCTGTAGCGGATCATGAACCCGAAACCATCCTGCGATACTATAGCGATCACGTTTGGCCGGTAATACTTCGTGTGGAAACTGCTCACTTAAAAACACCACAAAAGTGCCCATTTCAGGTTCGACAGAGGTGATCAGACTATCATCATTAATGTCATAGATCTGTAATTGCCCACCATCCTGAGTCTGCCAGAACGGATTTAAATACATCACTGTCGTCAAGATCCGACTGGATTGGCCTTTAAAAGCGTCAACATGGCGTTTATAGAACGCTCCACTGGGGTAGTGCGCATAATGCGCTTCATAATCAAACAACCCTAAAAACAAGCGTTGATTCATCGCCAGACGAAAATCTGCCATATGATTGAGATAGGCCTGATCAACACTATTTTGCGGATCCAGCCAGCGTGTTTCATCACTGCGAATAGTCTCGTTCAATTGATGTTGCTGTTCACGGCCTATGCCCGCAGGCTTTAAATCATTATGTTCATCCAATCCGGCAACACGCCGGAATAAACCCTGTTCCAGCTCGGGGGGCAATAATCGTGGCAGGATGCAATAACCTTGTGTGGCCAAAGCATCGGCAATCAAATCGAACACAGCAAAATCAACAACTGACTGAGTGTTCAAAAAATATTTCTCCAGAAAAGTTAGTCATGTTGCTATCTGACGACGAAAGCTAAGCCATTGAACGGGCGGTAAAATGTAGCAGAATTTCAACTTTCAGTGAGCTTTATTTGCTGTCACTAAATAACCGCCGACAGGTTCTACGATATTAAGCTAAAGAGCAAATATCTTTGATAAAAGCAGATAAAAAGGCGGTTATTGAAATAATGCTTAACCAAAGAACCAATAGGCGACAAAGATTGCGGCGGTGATACCTGCCACATCTGCGGCCAGTCCACAACCGACAGCATGTCGAATTTTCTTGATCCCGACAGCCCCGAAATAAACTGCCAATACATAAAAAGTGGTTTCAGTACTGCCTTGAACAATAGAGGCTAAACGCCCGGCAAACGAGTCGGCGCCGTGAACTTCCATAGTATCGATCATCATGGCACGGGCACCGCTACCACTGAACGGTTTCATCAGTGCAGTTGGTAACGCATCAACAAATCGATCATCCATTCCTATCGCGAGCACCAATGCACGAACACCATCTGCAAGCAATTCAAGCGCACCACTGGCACGGAAAACCCCGATAGCGACCAACATGGCAACCAGATAGGGAATAATCATTACTGCGGTTGAAAAACCTTCTTTGGCTCCTTCAATAAAGGCTTCATAAGCATTGACCCGCTGCCATGCAGCCGCAACGATAAAGGAGATAACCAGCGAAAAAATCACCACATTACTGATAATGGCCGATTGAGCGAGCATTTGCTGTTGTTCCAGACTGGCAAAATAAGCCAATAACCCAAACACAAATGCACTGAATCCACCGAGATACATCAGCACGACTTTATCCAGCAGATTGATTTTCTGTACCGCGGCGACAGTGATTAAACCGATTAAGGTTGAAAAATAAGTAGCAATCAGCAACGGAATAAAAACATCTGTCGGATTGGCGGCACCCATTTGGGCACGATAAGTAAAAATAGTCACCGGGAATAAAGTGACGGCAGAAGTGTTAATCACCAGAAACAAAATCTGCGCATTACTGGCGGTATCTTTAAATGGATTAAGCTTTTGCAATTCCTGCATTGCTTTTATACCCAGCGGGGTCGCGGCATTATCCAGTCCCAAAGCATTGGCGGAAATATTCATTACCATCGCCCCTAGCGCTGGATGGTTTTTGGGTACTTCAGGCATTAAGCGAGTAAATAGGGGGGATAGGCCACGGGTTAACAGTTCAACAAATCCGCTGCGCTCACCAATTTTCATAATGCCCAGCCATAGAGCCAGAATGCCGGTCAGGCCAATCGCAATTTCAAAAGCCGTTTTGGACAGGGCAAACAAAGCCTGCATGATCTGGCTGAAGATTTCGCTGTCGCCTAATACCAGCAGCTTAAATAAAGCTACCGCAAAAGCGATGAGAAAAAAGGCAATCCAGATGATATTGAGCATGGACGCTATTGTGGCATGCTCAAAAAAAAAGTCACTGCTAGCAGTGACTTTTTATGTGGCTATTTGATTAAGTTTTAGCTTTTCTTAAATTTCTTACCTGATTTGCGTGGACCCTCTTTGCTGAAACTACGACGTGATGGTCGAGCTGCATCATTTTCAGCAACTGCTTCATCTGTCGCCAGGCTCATATTCAGCTGTTTGTTATTAACCCAAATCTTACGTAATTGCTGGAACATATCTTTTGGCATGCCTTGTGGCAGGTCAATCAGACTATGATCCTCATTAATGGTAATGCGTCCGATAAACTGGCTTTCGATACCTGATTCATTAGCAATTGCACCGACCAGATTACGTGGTTCAATTTTATCTGCACGACCCACTTCAACGCGGTAAGTATCCATATCCGGTTCATTTGGATGTTGACGCGCTGGGCGTTTTTCACGTGGTGGACGTTCATCACGACTGCCACGAGCAGGTCGTTCACCACGTTCACGTTCCTGGCGCGGTGCGCGTTCACGATCTTCACGTGCCGGACGTTCGGTGACATGTTTAACCGGTTTCAGAGGACGATCTTTCTGAACCAAAAAGGCTAATGCGGCTGCGATAGCAATCGGATCGGCATCATGCTCTTTTTGATACTGGCTGATCAGTGTCTCAAAATACGCCAGATCCTGGGATTCAATGGTTTCACTGAGTTGTTCCATAAATTGCAGCACACGGCGATCAGCAATATCTTCGCTGCTCGGTAATTGCATTTTGGTAATAACCTGGCGTGTAGCTTTTTCAATTGCACTCAGCATACGGGTTTCGCGTGGTGAGACAAACAGAATAGCTTCACCTTTACGACCTGCACGACCGGTACGACCGATACGATGAACATAAGACTCAGTATCGTAAGGAATATCGTAGTTCACCACATGGCTCATGCGTTCAATATCCAGACCACGTGCAGCAACATCGGTAGCGATCAGAATGTCGATACTGCCTTTTTTCATGCGTTCGATAGTTTTTTCACGTAACGCCTGATTCATATCGCCATTAATGGCAGAAGCAGAATAACCACGGGCTTCAAGCTTTTCAGCCAGCTCAACGGTAGCGTTTTTAGTGCGAACAAAGATGATCATGCCATCAAAGTCTTCAACTTCCAGAATACGGGTTAACGCATCCAGTTTATGCATACCGGTAACCTGCCAGTAACGTTGGTTAATGGTGGTGACGGTAGAGGTTTTAGATTGAATACGCACATCCACCGGATCTTTCAGATATTTCTGTGCGACTCGGTGAATAGGGCCCGGCATGGTCGCTGAAAATAAAGCTACCTGACGGTTTTCAGGGGTTTCTTTAAGAATGGTTTCGACATCATCAATAAAGCCCATACGCAGCATTTCATCGGCTTCATCAAGTACTAACGCTTCAAGTTTATCCAGCTTTAATGTACCGCGACGAATGTGATCCAGGATACGACCAGGCGTACCAACCACAACTTGTGGTTTACGTTGTAATGAGCGTAATTGAATGCCCATGCTTTGACCGCCGTAAATCGGCAGAATATGGAAATCTTTCAGGTGACGAGCGTAACTTTGGATCGCTTCAGAAACCTGGATCGCTAATTCACGAGTTGGCGCTAGCACCAACATTTGAGTAGCTTTGTTTTTCAGATCCAAACGGCTTAACAGCGGTAAGGCAAAAGCTGCAGTTTTACCGGTGCCGGTTTGGGCCTGACCAAGTAAATCTCTACCAGCAAGTAATGGCGGAATACTTTGCGCCTGAATTGGCGAAGGGGTTTCATAACCGAGTTGTTGTACGGCTTGTAAAATTGGAGCGGCTAACCCTAACTCAGCGAATGAGGGTGTTGTATCGTTTTCTGGTGTGGACATTGAATAACCTGTGATGGGCAGCTTTGGAAACAAAGCTGTAAAAGTGACATTTGCGAGCATGCAATTATACGTGCCCGCTCTATGAAAAGATAGCAAAATCATTCATTTATTTCGATGGGCATGGTGCTGTACGCCCAGGTATGTGATTATCAGCTAACTTATTTTTCAATATCGAGAAAATACCTATGGATCCATTTTCAGTAGATGCATATACCCCTGCAGAAATTGCTCGCCGCCTAGAAAAAACCAGCATGAGTAAATGCACGGTTGATCCATTAAGAGTATTTGCTCTTTCATTATTAGCCGGAGCCTTTATCGCGCTGGGGGCGGCTTTCTTTACGCTTGTGACCTATGACGTTGGCAATATGCCAGCAGGTTTGATGCGATTAATGGGTGGTCTGGCATTTTGTCTTGGTTTGATTCTGGTGGTCGTTGCCGGGGCAGAGTTATTTACCGGTAATAACTTATTGGTGATGGCGTGCATTGATGGGCTAATCAGCCTCAGACAATTGATTCAAAACTGGGTAATTGTTTATGTGGGTAATTTTATTGGTGCTTTGGGGATTTTGCTGTTGATGTATTTAAGTGGTTTATGGTGGCAGGGGGATGGGGCTCTTGGACAGAAAGTTGTGGCAATTGCTGACAGTAAAGTGAACCTGAGCTGGATGGAGGCGTTCACTCGAGGCGTATTGTGCAATATTCTGGTGTGCCTTGCTGTCTGGTTGTGTATGGCGGGGCGCAGTGTCACCGATAAGGTACTGGCAGTAATATTTCCTATTACAGCATTTGTGGCTTTGGGGTTCGAGCACAGTGTAGCCAATATGTTTTTTATCCCTGCAGGCTTATTGGCACAAACGGAAATTGCCACCACGATGATGGTATCGGAACAACTGACTATTGGCGGATTTTTCTGGCATAACTTGATCCCGGTGACATTGGGCAATATGCTGGGTGGCAGTATCTTTGTAGGCCTGTTTTACTGGTTTATCTATTTACGGAAATAACAAGGAAATATCATGACTGAACATGTTTATAAACATATTGAAATCACTGGCAGCTCAGCCGAGAGTTCAGATAAAGCAATTGAAAATGCGATTGCCAAAGCGGCTGAAACCGTTAAAAACCTGCATTGGTTTGAAGTAACGGACACCCGCGGCTATATCGAAAACGGCGGTGTCCGTTACTGGCAAGTCACTATCAAATTAGGATTTCGTATAGAAGACTAATTCTATTTATTTAGTTTGGTGAACTTGGCGCCTTCGAGCGTCAAGTTATACATCAGGCCTTTATTGCTGAAGACAAACCCCACAATAGGGTCTTGAATATTTGTCGTATTAATATCTTCACCTACGCCCCATTCAACCACCGCGACCGAACCATCAACTCCTGCTTTCCAGCCATCACTATTACGAAATTGTTGTAAAGCCTCATCGGTCATAAACACCAGGATGACGGTTTTTTGCTGAGCGCCTAATTGAAAGCCAATGGATGCTCCAGCAGTGTTGTAGTAGTCCACGGTGCTGCCACCAATCCGCAACGCACCTTCACCGTATTCGCCGCCGATACCAAATCCGGCTTTAATCACATCCGGAAAAACCAAAACACCGGTAGCTTTTTCAAGGAAGCGATCACCACCGGATACTTCTGTCTGGAAGCGTTTCAGAGCTTCATCAACTTTAATATCAATCTCGGAGGCAGATGCGGCAAAGGAGTGACTAGGAAGCGCCAGCAATGCAAAAGCTAAAAACATTGCCAACAGAGCAGATAAATTAAGCGTATGACGGTTTAACATGCTGTAAATCCTCAACTACGTTATTGGGATTTCAACATAGCACGCATACAAAAGTGATGGAAGCAGGCCAACGCGCTGAAAAAACACATTGGCCTGATCGATTAATCAGCTTTAGTTATTAATGCCAAGGCTTCTGAGGTACTCATCGTAAGTACCGGTAAAGTCAGTAATGCCTTCATTTTCCATATCAAATACACGGGTCGCTAATGATGATACGAATTCGCGGTCATGCGAGACGAAAATCAAAGTGCCTTCATAGTTTTCCAATGCCAGATTAAGTGACTCAATAGATTCCATGTCCATGTGGTTGGTCGGTTCATCCATCACCAGAATATTGGGTTTTTGCAAAATCAATTTGCCAAACAGCATGCGACCTTTTTCACCGCCAGACAGCACATTTACTTTTTTATCGATCAGGTGGCCAGAAAACAGCAGTCGACCCAACGTGCCACGAATAACCTGTTCATCATCTTCAGGGCTGCCCCATTGCGACATCCATTCAAACAAAGTCATATCATTTTTAAACAGATGATCATGATCCTGAGCGTAATAACCGATATTTACGTTTTCAGACCATTTGACGTTGCCAGATTTTGGCGCCAGTTCACCGACCAAGGTTTTCACAAAGGTGGTTTTACCAATTCCGTTAGGACCGATCACGGCAATCTTTTCACCGACTTCTGCCATAAAACTGAAATTTTCAAACAGCGGTTTTTCGTTATCGTAGCCTTGTGTTAGCTTGCTGACTTCCAATGCATTACGGAACAGTTTCTTTTCCTGGTTAAAACGAATAAAAGGATTTACCCGACTGGAAGGTTTAATGTCATCCAGCTGAATTTTTTCCATTTGTTTTTGACGCGAAGTTGCCTGTTTTGCCTTCGAAGCATTAGCTGAGAATCGTGATACGAATTCCTGCAGCTCTTTGATCTGCGCTTTTTTCTTCGCATTGTCAGATTGCAGACGTTCACGAGCCTGAGTTGAGGCAATCATGTATTCATCATAATTACCCGGATAAATCCGCAATTCGCCGTAATCCATATCAGCCATATGGGTACAGATACGATTGAGGAAATGGCGATCATGCGAAATGATGATCATGGTGCTGTTACGCTGACTTAAGACATCTTCCAACCAGCGAATGGTATTGATATCCAAATGGTTGGTTGGCTCATCGAGCAACATGATATCGGGATCAGCAAAAAGTACCTGAGCCAATAGAATACGCAGTTTCCAACCAGGAGCGATTTCGCTCATCGGGCCATAATGCTGTTCGACTGGTATGCCGACACCTAATAGTAATTCTCCGGCTCTGGATTCAGCAGTGTAGCCATCCATCTCAGCGTATTCAGCTTCCAGATCGGCGACTTTCAGGCCATCTTCTTCACTCATTTCCGGCAGGTTATAAATCCGATCCCGCTCCTTGTGCACTTCCCACAAGTCAGGTTTGCCCATAATAACCACATCAATGACGCGCTGATCTTCGTAAGCGAACTGATCCTGCTTTAATACCGCATAAGATTCGTTGGGATCGTAACTCACATTACCGGAGGTGGGCTCCTGGACGCCGGCCAGAATTTTCATGAAAGTTGATTTACCACAGCCGTTGGCGCCGATCAGACCGTAACGATTGCCTCCACCGAATTTTACCGAGACATTTTCGAACAGGGGTTTGGCCCCAAATTGCATGGTGATGTTAGCAGTGCTTAACAAAGTTAAAATCCTGTATCTAAAGGAGAAATTCAGACGTGCTGAAAAAGCGCGCCATTATACATGGTCTGATGGTTTACCGATAAGGTTCAGTTTTTGTTGTCGGCTGAGTTTTTTGATTGCCGCTTCGCGACGGCTGGCACTGCTACGATCAGGGTGTTGTTCATGATAAACGACTCTTTGAGCCTGACTGGTGTGAAAGAAGCGAGCACCACCATTATGATTCTGATGTTGTTTTAAGCGCCGCTCTAAATCAGTGGTAATACCGGTATAAAGATGACCGTTGGCTGCCTCAATGATATACAACGTCCATTCAGTCTTTGTCATGAAAATCGAGAGCAACCGAATTAATACAATAGCGCAGGCCCGTGGGGGCTGGACCATCGTCAAATACATGTCCTAAATGCGCATCGCATTGTTGGCAACGGACTTCGGTCCGGTCCATATTGTGACTGTAATCCGGATGATGAGTGACCACACCATGTTCGAGTTGTGAGGAGAAACTTGGCCAGCCGCAACCTGCATTAAATTTATCGTCTGAAGCAAACAGGGCTTGCCCACAACAGATGCAGTGATAATGACCCGCTTCATCATGATCGACATACTCTCCGGAAAAAGCGGGTTCGGTGCCAGCCTGTCGGGTAATGCGATATTGTTCATCGTTAAGTTGTTGACGCCACTGTGCATCCGTTTTTAAATCGGAATTCATCTAGCTCATCTCAATTACAGGGTGGTGGCATTGTATAAAAAAGCGGCAAACAAATCATATCGGCTTAAGCCTTTCTGGCTAAACAGCACGAATAATTTGTTGAAGATTACTTCTTAACGAGGCAAATTGTTTTAGTAATATTTTCATGCCTTCAATATCAAATGCATCAATACGTTCCAGTAACTGGCTGGCATAACGATCCAAAGTATCAATTTGATATTCAGTAGCAAGTTTGGCTATGGCATGAGCAAAGGATTTAATATCCGTCATGCTATTGCTTTGGCTGGCTTTTTGCCAAATTTCGTCAATGTCTGTTTGAAAGTGATTAAAGATCGATAAAAGTTGCTGTTTATCGAGTTGTGACCAATCTTCTTGAACAACCTTCGTAGCTTGAATTTCAATGGTTTGATAGCCCAAAAACACACTTAACGCATGAAATAGCTCATTGCGAAGCACTGGTTTGCGTAAGTAAGCATCAAAATGTTGCAATTTATCCTGTTCGTAAGCATCTTTCATTACCGAGGCAGTCAACGCGATTATAGGTAAATCAGGTTTAATCAGCTTGATTTGTTTGGCAGCTTCATAGCCATCCATTACTGGCATACGAATATCCATCAACACCAGATCTAACGTATTGTTTTTGACAAAATCAACCGCTAGCTGACCATTTTCGGCTTCACTGGTTTGAATATTACTGTTGATAAAATGTTGGCGAATTAACTCCCGATTATGATTAACATCATCCACGATCAACATATGGGCCGGCTCAAAACGTATTCGGCTGGCATCAAATGCTAACGCCTGTTGGCGAAGTTTATCGCTGGCTATTGCTGCGATATCAATCCCGGGCAAATCAATGGTAAACACAGAGCCTTCACCACTTTTACTGTGCAGATGAATTTGTCCCCCCATCATTTCTATCAAACGACGGGTGATTGATAAACCAAGGCCGGTTCCACCATATTTGCGAACATCCTGGCCGGATTGCTGAGCGAAGATTTCGAAAATATGTTCGACTTCAGCTTCGGGAATACCAATACCGGTATCTTCGACCAGAATATGTAAATCAAGCTTGCTTAAATGATCATCAACGTTATCGGCATGAACGTGAATACGCACATGACCAACATCGGTAAATTTCACTGCATTACTGATGAGGTTGAACAGCACTTGTCTCAAACGTGTAGCATCCAGCAGCAAGCCGTGGGGTAGGTTCGGATCGATATCTAAGTGCAGCGTTAAATCCTTATTACGGATTTGCAACACAAACATATTGGCGATTTCGTCAAACAGCTGATGTGGATCAGTGGCAGTTTTATTCAGCTGGAGTTTGCCAGCTTCGATTTTCGATAAATCAAGAATATCGTTAATCAGCAGCAATAGAGTATTGCCAGCTCCGCGAATGGTTTTAATAAAAGCTTTGAGACGCGGTTCGGTGATTTGCTCGTCCAGTAATTCGGTAAATCCCAGGATCGCATTCATCGGGGTACGAATTTCATGGCTCATATTGGCGAGAAACTGCGATTTAGCCAAGTTTGCTGCCTCAGCGTGAGTTTTCGCTTCCTTTAATGAGTTTTCGAGAGCGATTCGTTCTTGCATGTTGAGATAAAAGCCGAGAAAGGCTGGTTTACCTTGATATTGAATTGATATTATCGAGAACAGTCCTTGAATGATTTGACCATTTTTAGTTTTAATTTTGACCAGTTTGCCAATAATTTCTCCCTCTTTGCTAAGTTTTTCCAACACACCTTGACGTTGCCCTAGATCCGCATAAAACTCTTGAACTTTAATCTTCTCCTGTTGCTCTGGGGTAAAACCTAATTCTCCATAACAGTGTTCATTGGCCAATAAAATACTGCCATCAACTGCTGAAGTTACCATCAGACTCATCGGCATTACATTAATCAGGTGTAAAAGCTGTGCTTCACTGTCGCGAAGTTGTTGTTCGGAAATAAGCCGTTTATCGACTTCAATACTTAATCGTCTATTCCAGTAAATACTGGCCAACAGGATAAGTAATAAAATAGCAGCGACTTGAATCAGTAAGGTGTAATTAGTGCGATCGAAAGTAGCAATGGACATCCAGCGTTGATCTATAACCCGTTTTTCTTCAGCTGTGATCGCAGCCAGGGCTTTGTTAATGATTGATAGTAACTCTGGTTGCTCTTTAGTGATGCCCATATGTAATGCAGATGAAAACTCGTCAACAATACTCGTATTGAGGTGGGTCAAACCAATTTGACTAGCGTTGTAGGTGATGGTCGCAATGATATCGAAATAGGCATCAATCTCTTCAGCGGCTAACATCGTTAAACCCTCTCGAACCGAGGGAACGTAGACGATGTTAATTTCCGGATAATGGGCCAATAAAATGGATTCAGCAAAGTAGCCCTTAACCACACCGACAGGTTTATTACTTAGCTGGTTCAGATTAGTAAGATGACCGAATTTGGTGGTCGCAATGGCAAGGGGATAGTCGAGATAGGGGATCGACATATCCAGAAATGTTTCGCGATAGGTATTCCGTGAGAGTGCTGGCAGCAAATCAACCTGCCGTAACTGAGCTGCTCTGATGACGGATTGCCAGTCAACGTAGGTTTCAAGCTGGAATTGCAGGCCAGTCTTTTTGCTGATCAGCTGTACATAATCAGCACTGATTCCACTGTGAACACCATTTTTATCAATAAAATCAAACGGTGGCCAATAAGGATCAACCCCTATTTTTATCACTGGATTATCTTTTATCCATTGCTGTTCTTTATCGGTTAAATCAAGCCGGCTTTGTTCGCCAGGTAATACCTCAAACCCGGAGTTGTCAGTGACTATGGCATACCACTTATCAATGATTTGCTGTTTTTCTGCAGCCGTAATTGCTGCTAGGGATTTTTCTATAATGCTGTGCAAAAGCGGATAACGTTTATCAATAGCAACTGACGTATCCGTTGTCACTCCCGGCACTTTGGCGGCTACTTTCAGGTTAGAAAGATAGCGTTGTTTAATAACGTTACTAAGGACCGCGATATTACCGATATAGGCATCTGCTTTTGAAAAAGACACAGCCTCTAGCGAATCGTCATTAGAGTCCGTTAGTAGCAAATCCAGGTCAGGATAATGGACTTTCAGCCAGTTATGCAGATAAGAATCTTCATTGACGGCCAAGGTCAGGCCAGCTAAATCTTCGATGGACTTAATATCATCCCGATGTTGCTGGACAATAATTCCTAGAGACATGCTGACGTATGGTTTGCTGAATAACAGAAATTCCTCACGTTCTGCGTTGGCTGCCGCGCAGCTAAGGCCCATTAACTCGCCATTACGCATTTTTTGCATTGTGTTCGCCCAGACATCGGGTTCAACCACAATTTTTAAACCACTTTTTTCACTGACTAGCTTTAAAACATCAGCAGCAATACCGTCATGTTCATTATTCTCATTGAGAAAATCATAGGGAGCCCAGCTGTAATCTGCACCTAATAAAACTTCTGGGTTATTGTCGATCCATGCCTGCTCTTCTTCCGTAAACGTCAACGCCGACAGCCGGCAACTGATGCACAACAGAACAATAAAAAACAGCCAGTTAGTTTTGATTGGCAATGGCAACAAATTCATCAATATGTTCCATCAATATATTCACCAAATAAGGATCAAATTGACTACTGCTATGTTTTTTAATGTAATCCACTGTCGCTTCCAGCGTCCATGCTTCTTTATACACCCGCTTATGCATCAAAGCATCAAACACATCAATCAAACCCACGATACGACCATAGATGTGAATATCCTGGCCCTTCAATCCTTGTGGATAACCTGTTCCATCCCATTTTTCATGATGTTGATACGCGATGATTGCTGCCGCTTTGGTGTATTTGCGTTTTGAGTTGTTGAGGATTTTATAGGCTCGGGTGGTGTGAGTTTTCATGATGGCAAATTCATCTTCAGTGAGTTTGCCGGGTTTATGCAAGATGGAATGGGGAATGGTGATTTTGCCGATATCATGCATTGGTGCGGCATGAAACAGAATGTCGGCATCTTCATCGGTCAGGCTTTCATGGTACAAAGCCAATAATCTGCAACATTCAGCTACCCGGCGGATATGTTTACCGGTTTCGTCAGAAGTGGATTCCATCAACTCAGTTAACACATAAATCATTTCCAGCTGGTTTTGTTCAAGCTCGGTTAGCAGCCGTTGCTGGTTTTGTTCATATTTATGCTGGAGTGAAAGATTATTTTGTTGAAGAAGTTTTTTAGCGCGATATAAGGTGAGATGGGTATTGACTCTGGCGAGTAACTCTTCGGCATGAAAAGGTTTACAAAGATAATCTACTGCGCCGGTTTGGAAGCCTTGAGTTATCGAGTCAACATCGACCTTGGCTGTGACAAAGATAATCGGAATATCCTGCAATCTTGGTTCTGCTTTGATTCGTCGACATACTTCATAACCGTCCATTTCGGGCATCATGATATCCAGCAGGATCAGGTCATAATCGTGAGTTCGCATCAGTGCGAGAGCTTCCTGTCCTCTGGTCGCAAAAGAGAGGTTATAAGGCTCTTCTTTTAAAAAATTCATCGCGACCTGAATATTGTCAGGGACATCATCTACGATTAATACATTGGCGTTATTATCCATCGCGATTCCTTGTGAATAGATACTATTGCGACAAACATTTGAATGACTGCAAATGGTATCCACTGAAAGTAACAGTAACTTATTAACTTGTCTATCGGCCTGAAAGTTTGAAATATTAAATATTTTCAGCCGGCATTATCTGACTGGTCGCCGTATACCTGAGTTGCAAGGCTGAGTGAAAAAATCAAAATTAGTATGATGTGAATTTAACTACGGGGAAGTGATAATGGCTTTGCAGAAAGCGCCTGAATGGCAAGCGTTACTTGGCGGGGAATTTGAACAACCTTATATGTTGCAATTGAAGACTTTTTTGCAGCAGCAAAAAGCGCAACACAAGATAGTTTATCCTCATTCAGTTGATTGGTTTCATGCCTTGGAAACTACGCCTCTATCACAAGTCAAAGTCGTGATTATCGGCCAGGATCCTTATCACCAGCCTGGGCAAGCACATGGTTTGTGTTTTTCAGTAAAGCCGGGTGTAGCCATTCCACCATCGCTGATGAATATTTACAAAGAACTGAATAATGATCTGAGTATTACTCCACCAAAGCATGGTTATCTTGAAGCCTGGGCAAAACAAGGTGTTTTATTACTCAATGCCGTATTAACGGTAGAGCACGGGCAGGCCAATGCGCATCAAGGAAAAGGCTGGGAACAGTTTACTGATAAGGTAATCGCCCTAGTAAATCAGCAACGTGAAAATGTGGTGTTTATGTTGTGGGGAAGTTATGCGCAAAAAAAAGGCCTCGCTATCGATAGTCAGCGACATCTGGTTTTGAAAGCGCCGCACCCATCACCCTTATCCGCTCATCGTGGGTTTTTAGGCTGTAAACATTTCAGTCAGGCCAATACCTATTTACAGCAACACGGACAATCTCCCATTGATTGGCAATTGCCGGTATCGGTTTAATTTTTTGCAGTCATTTATTTAACAGCCATATTTCTTCAATACAGTCGACCAGCAGGCTTGATACAATTCGCGCCATGATAAATCTTAGCCAACTTTCTTTACGTCGCGGACCCCGTTTATTGTTTGAAGCTGCCAATCTGGTGATTCATCCAGGACAACGTATCGGTTTGACCGGTGCCAATGGCACAGGAAAATCCAGCTTATTTGCGATGATTCGTAACGAAATCCATGCCGACAGTGGTGATCTGACATTGCCCGAATCATGGGTAATTGCGCATGTCGCTCAGGAAACCCCGGCGGTTGATACATCAGCGATCGACTATGTACTGCAAGGCGATGCTGAGCTTAGTCAGTTATTAACCCAGTTGCTGCAGGCTGAGAAAAATGAAGATGGGCATTTGCAAACTCAGCTGCATGATCAATTGGGACTGATTGATGGCTACACCGCACGTAGCCGGGCGGCAAAATTACTGCATGGGTTGGGATTCAGTGCTGATCAGCAGGAAAATGCGGTCAGAACCTTTTCCGGTGGTTGGCGTATGCGGCTAAATCTTGCTCAGGCATTGATGTGTCGCAGTGATTTATTGCTGCTGGATGAACCAACCAATCACCTGGATCTTGAAGCTGTATATTGGCTGGAAGAGTGGCTGCGCAGTTATGCCGGTACTTTGCTGGTGATTTCGCATGACCGCGAATTTCTGGATCGCGTGGTTACTCATATCGCTCATATCGAACAACAACGGGTTAAACTATATACTGGTAATTATTCGGATTTTGAAATAGCCCGTGCCGAGCATCTGGCCAATCAGCAATCTGCTTATCAGAAACAACAATCTGAAATCGCGCATATCCGTGACTTTGTGAATCGTTTTAAAGCCAAAGCCACCAAAGCCAAACAAGCACAAAGTCGTATTAAAGCGCTGGAACGCATGGAAAAGATTGCGCCAGCCCATGTTGACTCACCATTTCATTTTCGCTTTTTTGAACCAAGACGTTTAACTACGCCAATTTTGGCGCTGGATAAGGCCAGTGTCGGTTATCAGCAAACCCCATTAATCGACAATATCAAAATGCATCTCGCACCCGGTGATCGTATTGGTTTGCTGGGCCCTAACGGTGCCGGTAAATCAACGTTAATCAAACTGATAGCCGGCGAACTCGAACCGCTTAGTGGCAAACGTCGGGAAGGTAAAGATATTGTTATTGGTTATTTTGCCCAGCATCAACTGGAACAATTACGCCCAGATGACAGTGCATTAAAGCATTTGCAGCGATTGGATCCGCTGGCGACTGAACAGGATTGCCGTAACTTTCTCGGTGGTTTCGGTTTTAATGGTGATACTGCATTAGAACCCGTTGCACCATTTTCCGGTGGTGAAAAAGCGCGTTTAGTGCTGGCATTATTAGTTTATCAACGTCCAGCATTGTTACTGCTTGATGAGCCAACCAATCATCTTGATTTGGAAATGCGTCAGGCATTGACGATGGCACTACAGGAATACGAAGGCGCTTTAGTGGTGGTTTCACATGACCGGTATTTTCTGCGCAATGTTACTGATGACTTATGGCTGGTGGCCGATGGTAAAGCCAGCGCGTTCGAAGGTGATTTGGATGACTACCGCCAATTACGTTTGGGGCGAGATACAATTAGTAACAGCAGTGATAAAGCAGCTACTGCCAACAATACCAAAAAGCTGGATCGCCAAGCAGCAGCCCAGCAACGGCAGAAATTACAGCCGCTGCGCAATCAGGTCAAAAAAGCAGAACAGACGCTCGACAAACTGAATGCTGAACTTGTCAAAATAGAATTGCAACTCGCTGATACAACGTTGTATGAAGCGACTAATAAAGAAAAACTCAAAGCTGTGTTACAAGAACAAGCCGCAACCAAGGCGGCAGTGGAACAGGCTGAAATGGACTGGCTAGAAGCCAGTGAAATACTCGAAAACGCAGAAACTGCAGAGGTTTAACCCGTGGCATTATTGTCTTTAAAACAGCTGTCCGTCAGTTATGGCGGTCCCAATTTACTTGATAAAGTCGACTTCCAGCTCGATAAAGGCGAAAGGGTGTGTCTGGTCGGCCGTAACGGAGCCGGTAAATCCACCTTGATGAAAGTCATTGCTGGCGAAATTACACCTGACAGCGGTGAAATGGTGGGTTTACAGGAGTTGAAAATTGCCCGTCTGGAACAGGAAGTTCCGGCTGGTACCGGTGGCAGTGTATTCGATGTGGTGGCAGCAGGACTGGGTGAGGTTGCCCCATTGCTGGTGGAATATCATCATATTGTTCAGCAACTGCAACACGATAGCAGTGAACAAATCCTTAACAAGCTGGAAAAAGCACAACATAAACTCGAAGCAGTTGATGGTTGGAGTCTTGAACAGCAAGTCGAAACAGTAATTTCGCGCCTGTCTCTGGATGCGGATGTGGAATTTGGCAGCCTGTCTGGTGGGATGAAGCGTCGTGTTTTACTGGCTCAGGCTTTGGTTCGTCAGCCAGATATTTTATTGCTGGATGAACCGACTAACCATTTGGATATCAGTTCTATCACTTGGCTGGAAGGTTTTCTGAAAAGCTATGGCGGCACCTTATTATTCATCACTCATGATCGTAGTTTTTTGCAGGCATTAGCGACCCGTATCGTGCAACTGGATCGTGGGCAGTTAGTAAGTTTTCCTGGTGATTACCATAGCTTTTTGCAAAAAAGAGAAGCTTTGCTGGCGGCTGAAGCCGAACAGAATGCCTTGTTTGATAAAAAACTGGCCCAGGAAGAGGTGTGGATCCGTCAAGGTATTAAAGCTCGGCGCACTCGTAATGAAGGTCGAGTCAGAGCACTGGAAAAGCTGCGTCGTGAACGTGGGCAACGCCGTGAAGTGCAGGGTAATGTGTCTATGCAGATCCAGGAAGGCGATCGCAGCGGTAAATTAGTGGTTGAAGTTGAAAATATCAGCCAGGAGTTTGATGGCAGACAGTTGTTCAAAGATTTTTCAACGCTTATTCAGCGTGGTGATCGCATCGGCATTATTGGACCGAATGGTTGCGGTAAAAGTACCCTATTGTCGATTTTATTAGGGCGGGCAGAACCGCAAACTGGTACGGTACGTTTAGGTACCAATCTGCAGGTAGCGTATTTTGATCAATTACGCAGCCAGCTCGATGAGGAAGCTAGTGTTGTTGACAATGTTGGGCAGGGCAGAGACTTTGTTGAAGTTAATGGCAGCCGTAAACATATCATTGGTTACTTGCAGGATTTTCTGTTTACGCCAGAACGCGCCCGAACACCGGTAAAAGTCTTATCTGGTGGCGAGCGTAATCGGTTGTTACTGGCAAAATTATTTACTCAACCGGCCAATCTACTGGTTTTAGATGAACCAACGAACGATCTTGATGCAGAAACGTTGGAATTGCTGGAAGATTTATTACTGGGCTTTACCGGCACCATGTTGCTGGTCAGCCATGATCGAAGCTTTCTGAATAATGTTGTCACCAGTTGCATCGTGTTTGATGAAGACCAGCAAGTACGTGAGTATGTTGGTGGTTATGATGATTGGCTCGCACAACGTCAGCAACCTGCCAAACAGGACAAGCCAGCTACCAAACTTGAACCTGCTGCAGCTAAACCTGCCAAGAAAAAATCTTCGTTAACCTATCAGCAACAGCTTGATTTAAAAGCAGTGCAGTTGGAGATTGAAAAGCTTGAACAGCAAATTGAAGCTCTAACAGAACAAATGGCAGCGGCGGATTTCTATCAGCAGGATGCAACTAAAATTAAACAGGTGCAAACGCAGATGACAGATTTGGAAAAATCGCTGGAAGCTGCTTTTGAAAAATGGGAAAAGTTGGAAGCCTTGCAGAACGACTAACGCAATATTTACCTGCTTTAGATACTAAAAAGCCGCTGTCTTGATAACAAGACAGCGGCTTTTTCAGTTATGGCCTACTCGTCGAGTAAGGCATCTCGATTATCTTCACGATAGCGCGGCAGGATCCACATTTCGTACATTGATACCACCCACATAAAGGCAAATGATAACGCCATGGCTCCACCACCGATAATGACAAACCATGCAAAATTAGGATTGAGTTTGGTCAGCCACCAAGCACTGATATCGATTAACAAAAAGATATAAGGCATAGAAATAACGGTGACTTTTAATGGTTTTGGCACGCCCGAAGCCAAGCTGAAAATCAAGCCGACAAACATAAAGATAAAGGCAATACCGAATAAGTGAATATGCGAAACACGAGCAAGTGCTGCAATACTCGCACCTGTATCGACAACGGCACGTTCTTTAATCTGTTTGAAATCAGAGTAATCTGGCACAGCACCACCTGCATCGGCGTTATGACAGATAATGCATTTGGCATCAAAGATTTGTCTTATGCCATCATTTTCATAAGCATCTTCTGTCGCACCGGCATGAACCCAACTAATGATTTTAGCCCGTTCCTCATCGGTTGCCATCGGTTTCATCGAACCATGTAATTTGTTTTCAAGTAACGAGTTGCTTCTATTCCCGTAATAGCTGTAAACAATGTCATCAATCGATAAACCATATTTGCCATCAGCCAAACCGTGGGTAAGCTGGATTTGAACAATTGCCATTAGATAGCCCACTGCCACCACAACCAGATAACCGGTAAAAAGTGCTTTTAAAGAGGTGCCTTGACTTGCGAGATTCAGGTTGTGATTTCTTGCCATGTTGTTTCCCTTATTTTTATTGTGATTATTTTATTACATAGTGTTTTTGCTTAGTAGACAAAAACACTATTTACTGCCAAAAACTTGCTGCAAAATTTCTGAGGTACGGGCGGCGGGATTGTTACGGATTTTTTGTTCTTCCTGAGCCAGCATGACAAATAAGCCATCGAGAGCCTGCCCCGTTACATAATCGGGTAAATCGAGATTCAGATCTTGTCCTACTACAGGCAATGAGCTGACTTTATCGTCAAGTTGATTGTAATAGCGGGTCGCGCCAACTTCATTCAAAGAAGTATCGATGATTGGTTCAAATAAACCGGCGAGTTTGGTACGGGTGCGATCTTCAAAGAAACGGGTGGCGGCATCATTTTCACCATTCAAAATGGTACGAGCATCGTCGATGGTCATGCTTTTAATCGCATCTATCATGATTGATGTTGCTTGTGGGGCCGCTTTTTCTGCTGCGCGATTGATACTTTGCTCAAAGTCATCCGCCATTTTATTCAGACCCAACTGACGCATAAGACCAGCTGCTTGTTGTACGCGGGGAGGCAACGGAATACGAATTTGTGGATTATTCAGATAACCGCCTTCCTTACTAACATTCTCAACGGCTTTTCTTGTGCCGACTTCCAGAGCTTCTTTTAAGCCTTTGGCGATCGTATCAGTGTTTAACTCGCTACCTTGTTGATTGCTCAGTACAGCTGTTCCGGATTTACTGAAGTCACTCAGAAATTGTTTCCAATCTGCTTGTGCTGGGGCCATCAGGCAAGCAAGCGAAAGCGTCACTAAAACAACGCTAAATTTGCCGCGATAAGACATAACCAAATTCCTTTCCTATGGGCGTTGGATATTGCCTGTGTAAGTTGCCAAGCGTCAAGTTATACATTTGAATTAATTCAAAACATAGGCAAAAAAAAACCGGCTAATTACTTAACCGGTTTTTCATGTCTGTATCGGATCTGGTTATCAGCTAGGGACAACGTTTTCCGCTTGTGGACCTTTCTGACCTAGTGTCAATTCCATCGTGACAGATTGGCCTTCTTTCAGAGTTCTGAAACCATCTGATTTAATCGCGCTGTGATGTACAAATACATCTGGACCATCGGCGCGTTCAATAAAGCCGAATCCTTTTGCGTCATTGAACCATTTCACTGTGCCTGTAACTTGCTCTGCCATATCAACCTCAATATCTTAAATCTTCTGCTAACTTAACTCCTAAGTCAGCTTACACTACCCC
>NZ_JAUSCC010000087.1 GCF_030651745.1 Methylophaga sp. | reverse complement strand
TGCAAAATAGTAGCCTTGAAACCTGTCGCAACCAAAATTGGTCAGCATCTCCAGCTGTGCCTGGGTTTCAATCCCCTCGGCTACCACATCCATTTGAAGATTTTTCCCAATATTGATGATGCTTTGTACCATTTGTTGAGCGCTTTGATCTGTTAAAGCGGCATCCATAAAGCTTTTATCAATTTTAAGCTCATCAATTGGCAGCATGCGCAACATGCTTAAAGATGAGTAACCAGTGCCAAAGTCGTCCATAGAAAGCTGTACGCCTTGACTTTTGAGGGCGTTCAATCGTGGCAAAACGCTTTGAATATCTTCAATCAGCAGGCTTTCAGTCAGTTCTAGTGTTGTACAAATATTACTTAAGTTTTCCCGATGCATTTTTTCAATAAAATATGTTGCGAAATCAGGTTCCAGTAGTTGCAGTGCAGAAATATTGATAGAAGTCTGAAAGGTCAAGCCAAGGGTGGACTGTATCTGCTTAATGTCGGCGAAGGTGGTTTCAATAATGTATCTGCCCAGTGCAGGCATTTGTCCAGAGGCTTCTGCAACAGGTATAAATGCATCTGGTGTAACATTTCCGAGAATTGGACTGTTCCAGCGAACCAATGCCTCGACACCGTAAAAAGTACCATCGACAGCTATTTGGGGTTGATAAACCATGTAAATTTCATGATTGTCGATAGCGCCACGAAGGGCTTGCTCAATATTTACATTGCGGAGGTAGTGTTCTTGCATCGAATCTTGAAATAGATGCGCACTATTTTTAAAACGCTTGGATTCGTACATTGCGATATCGGCGGCACGTAACAAACCGTCGATAGTTTCACCATGTTGAGGATATTTGGCAATACCCGCACTCGCACCGACATGTAAGCGCATTTGGTTGACTTGGTAGGGCTTTGCAGCCGTTGATATGAGTGTTTGGGCCAACTCCATCAGTACACTGTCTTCCTGAATGTGCGTGAGCAGAATGAACTCATCGCCACCTTGTCGTATTAGAGCGGCATCTTGAGGTGTGACGCTTCGTAAGCGTTGGGCCAGTTGTTGTAAAAGCACATCTCCGAGGTGGTGACCAAAGCTGTCGTTAATGTTTTTGAAATTGTCCAAATCCAAATAGAGCAAAGAAAATGGGCTTGCTTGTGGATGAATCCATTGCTGTAATTGGTTTTGGAGATAGTTCCGATTCAAGAGACCAGTGAGTTGGTCATGAGTGGCTTGATGAACCAGGTCGGCGTTACGCCTCCTTTCCGCTGCCGCAATGATGCGGAAGAGAAAATAAACTACCCCTTCTACAGACAATAGAACCAAAAAATAGGCGGCTAGTGACTTTGAAAAATCTTTCCAAAGTACGTCCATTCGAGTCATAAGAATGAACCAGAGCTTATAGTTCTGGTTGTATTGTAGAGAGGCTAAATTACTTCCGTCTTCGGTGCTATGAACTAAAGAGATGGGTTGGTTGGAGTGCCAGAAGTCGTCTAGAGAATCATCATGTATTTTCTTTATTGCTGACTCAATCATATCCTGTTGGCAGTCAGGAAGAGTCTCTAGATAAACTGGGTAACTACACCATACGTCGTTGACGCTGTATTGCGCATACATATCATCGCGCACAATCGATGTGGTATAGCGATTTCTTTGGTCAATGCTTTTGACCAGGTGTCCAAAAGAGTCTTCCAGGCGTAAAGCAGCCGTAATAACACGGTAAACACTACCATCGGGATTACGTATCGTTTTGCGGATAGGGACTATCCAGTCTTGCAACGGTTCAAAAAAATAGGTGCGACCAAAAATCATCCTGTCTGAAGCCATGACCTCCAAAAATGAAGCACGGGTTTCGGGTTTTTCCAGAAGGTTAGGATAATTAGAAACATCCAGGTTATTGGTAGCAAAAAGCATGTTTCCCTGAGGGTCAACAAGGGCAATAGCAATAATTGCAGGGCTTTTTTCAAGGGCTGCATTAAGCATGGCCATGGCGTTTTCATTGTTTTGGTAGGAGGTATCTTCTAAAAAACGCTGCCCGAGGATGTCCAACATGATCTCATTAGTTTGGTACAGGGCTTGTGTGGAGTTGGCAATCAGCCTGAGAGTGTTTTCCTGAGAGTTTTTTGCATTAGTAAAAATTCTTTGCCACTGAGCGTAAGCGATAAAAACAAAGTAAAGGATAAATAGCAGGGTTAAGAAGTAAAAAATTGACCATAAATTTTTTTTCAGAAGTGCCATATAAGCTACTCATCAATGCAATTTGATCCGAATCCAATGCCGTTCAAGTATCTCAAGGGGGCACTCAACTTGATTTAGCTTTTTAAGCATACCCTTAACTTCCCTGTGGTTTTGATTAACCATAGCTGGGAATGAAATAAGTAACAAGATAAAAATGTCTCGACTTCACTTGCTATGTCACATAAAAAACGGGCCTTTAAGCCCGTTTTTCTGGATTATTCGCTTCGCTCAGCCTTCGGCTGTTCAACGTGCTCGGCGCTTTTGTCCAGCCTTCGGGAATGACGGTGATAGATTTACTCAGGCCTCATATGTGGGAACAGCAAAACATCTCAAAATCAAATACTCTGACCCCATTGATTCAGTGTGAGGAAAGATCAGTCGAGTCTGCCCAATCCTATTGCCTATAATTCATCTGTTACAAACGAGTTATTCGAACTGAGATCGCGCATAGCTTCATTACTATACTCACTCGTCCGTTCCCAGTGTTTCCCAGAGTAATCGGTCGTATATTTACTGCCTGTATTCATCCAAAACCATTGTCGATTGAACATAAAAGTGGGGTGATAGTCAGGATATAACTTAGCAAGGGGATAGGGTTTATTTCGTTCGACTCTATTTTTTCTAGTTGCTTCTAGTAGATATTCTTTACCATTTTTGAATAGTACGACCCATGCATGACCATTGCCGTCCATATCACCAAGGACAACTCTGGCGTCTTCATTCATGGCGATTAACCAATCAGCAAGCGCAAGCGCATGATCTTCACAATCTCCCCTAGGAAATAAAAAAGCCTCACGACTCGATTGCCACACTTCTTCACGCCCGCTGTACTGTATGGAATCGAGCATATACGTTTTTCTCTGGGCAAGCACATAGAGTGGCATCATAACGTTTTCGACAGTAAAGGGTTGATAACCTTCTAAAAAAGCGTTGACTAAAAAGTGAGAACGGTTGACGCCTTGAGCCGACATGGCAATGGTTTTAGTGTGATTATATGTGAATTCAAATGCACCGCTCTTGTCGTACAGCGGCTTTAATAATTGCTGAATGTAATCATCTGACCATCGTTCACCTGTCGGTAAAACAAGAAGAGATTGGCCTTTAGGTGAGAATAATTTTAATTCATCGTCAAAGTCATGCAGAGCAATGTCAATTTTTTGCTGTACATCGCTATCTTGTGAATTCTCTTTTAAATTCGTGATAGCAATGACAAAAATAAGGAAGCATGTCCAAAATGCAAACGCTTTAAGCTTTGCAAACAATGAACTCACCCCTTAAAGCCAAAAGCGATAACAATGGCAACAAACATTAAGATAGAGGAGGCAAAAATAGCGACTGCAATATTGCCTTTTTTTAGTTCTGTTTCAATGTCTATTTCTTTTAGTAACTTTTTATCGACCCAAAATAAGGCATAAACGCTAACCACAATCGCGATGATTGAATAGCTAAGATTAATAATTAAGTTGATTAACGACGCTGAAAAGAACTCTAATTCCATAGTGTGCCTATAAGTATTTTTATTGGGAAATCAAGGAGTCAGCCAACTTGGTTTTGATATTTCGCACTTTTTCTATCCCCTCCGTGAGATGTTAATGTAGCTGGTCTTCCAGTTTGTTTGCAGACCCAAGTTTGAAAATTTTCATTGCCTAGTACCTCTCCGCGAAGAGTGGCTTCAGTAATTTTTTGATTTTCTTTCCCTACCGCCATTTTGTCCATCATTAAATTATAACGGCTAGCTCTTTCTTCTTTGGTGGCTGCCAGCTCAAAATAAAGTGGATGCTCTGTTATCAGCTGATCTACTTCACCAAGTGCGTTGTGATGATAACTGGACCAAGGATACTCGTGGATTTCTTTTACCATTTCGGCTTTTACAGGATTCATTTCAATATAGTTGTATAGCCTAAAAAGATAACTGTTACTGTCTATCAGGCAGGATTTGAAACGCCCTTCCCAAATGGTGCCAGTGCGTTTTCGGGTGGCATTAAAATATCTCACATAACGATTCGTCATCGACTGCATAAATACAGCAAGTTCGTGTTTATCTTTGGGGCTAAGGAGTAAATGCAGGTGATTTGTCATGATGACATAGGCATGAAGCTGGCAGTAGGCTTTAGCTAATGACTCTGCAATATCATTGAGAATACGAGCCATATCCTCTTCATTTTCAAATATGTTTTGACGATTATTGCCTCGATGCATGATGTGCAGAGGCTGATCGGGTAATACCAATCGAGGAAGTCTTGCCATGTCGTTACATCCTTGTAGCGATAAGATTTTGGTTACTTTATAGCATCAGTTTATGGAGTTAAACCAAATCAAGTTGGCTGCCCCCTTGATTTCGCGTAGTGGGCATGTTGGTGGCAGTGCCGTTATTGGTCGCTGTTCGCACCTTTTGTGAGCACATCCCCAAGTTGCAGGCATTTGGTACTTTTCTTTCGGCACGAGGCAGTGAAAACGTTGATCGAGAAAACGCCGACACCGAAGACTGACGCGTTATCTCTGGCGCTGGCTTATAAGTGACCGAAATCGAAGAATCAGTCGACTTTGCCCCCTTAGAATTGATCGCTTATGGAATCAATAGGGTCAAAGTCTGACCCTTTTGATTTGTTAGCCTTTTTTGTGATTCATTAAAGTCGAAAGTGCCTTAGTTAGTTCAGCCTCATCTTTTAATGCTTGGGAAAGTCGCTCGGAAAGCTCGCCAAGAACAATACGAATGCTGCTTGCTAGCTCAAGACAGTCTTCATCAGATAGAGCGTGAACTCCTTCACTTAGCGCACTATGTAACAATAAAATTGGACTATGGCCGTTAATTAGAAGGCTTTCGGGTATCACATCTTTAGCCATATCTAGAGCTCTACTAAATTGAGTTTCAGATACCGCCGCCTTGAGGGTTTCTATTTTTACTTTTGGAGCACCCAATTTTTCCGAAACTTTAATTATTTCTTCTAGAATTCGATTCTTTTGATTTTCGACTACTCGACGATAATATATAAAAGCACCAATCCCTAGCCCTTGATTCTCACACCTTCTTCCTTTTAAGAAAGACTCTCTATCTGGTCCGATTAATTTAACTAACCGGGCCGGTGTGGGAGGACCAAAAGCTGGCAGTTCCCCAAATTTCCATAGTTCGCCTGTTGACTTTCCACCTTCATTAATACGTGCAGCTATAGAATAGGTTTTCTGGTCTGTTTGGCAATTTGAACATCTATAGGTGAGGTAGATAAATTTATACTCAGTCTTTAGCTCCTGAGCTTTTTCAGATATACATCTAAAAAAACGAACACCATTACAAGAGTCACTCGGGCAATGCAGCTGAATATCTGGTGTGTTCAAGATGTTACGCCAATAACCATTTATATACTTATGCTCAGAGAGATCTGAAATATGTGACACACTATTTGGGGGAGTGGCTTCTAAGAAATCCGATACGGTTTCAAATTTCGGCTCTTCAACTACATCATGCTCTTTTTCTTCTTTCATCTGCTATTTCTCTTAGATACGGCTAACAAGAATCAAAGGATCAGCCAGCTTGATATTCATAAGTTCTTCGCTATCAATTCAGCTTTTAATAACCCACCTTTTGTGAGTAACTTTGCTGAGAAATTAGGTTTACGTTTCGTTTTGTAGGTGTCGTAAATCAGCTTGAGGCCATCTGCAGTCAATAATGAGATATTGATGTCGGTGTCCATTGCAGCTGATTCAATAAAATCAGCAGAAAAAGCTGGAGCAATGATCAATACTTGTGCAACCCGTTTGCCTTGGCTCTCACAACGATTAGCGTAGGCTTTCACTTGTCTTGATGTAGAGGAATATTTTGCATAATCACCATTTTTGAATGATTTTGCTTCACCGATAATCACATCATTTTCGCTAAGTGAAATCAGAATATCGGCTTTATCTTTGGCGGTATTCAAGGTCTTTCTAAGCTCTTCATCAACGTCGAGTTCTAGGCCTTCTAATATTGCTTTTATTGTTTCTTCAAATTTGCTGCCAAGTTCAGATTCAGTGATCTCCACACCTGCCGCTTTTAAGCCAGCTAAATCGCGTCGCGAAAGCAGACCAAAATTTTCGATTAACTTGTCATTAGCACTCTCGAAAGCTTCCAAAATAATTTTTCTCGGATTGCCTTTTCTAGACAGCTTCATACTATCTCTAAGGTTCTTTATTTCTTCATTAGATAAAAGATAAAGAATATCGTGGGGTGTAATTGAAAGAGCTCGTAACCTTTCCGTGTCCAGTTCTTCAGTATCTTCGAGTTCAAATTCCCTTCTCAGGCGTTGAGCCAATGTTTCATCTATCTCATTATTCAAATTATTAAAATTAGTTTCCAATGCTTCGAAAAGCTCTTTATAGCTGGTAGCACTTATGGAATTGAATTCACGTTCTGTTGCGGTTCTTAAACTTTCAATAATGATATTAATCCGCTCTTCCAGGGTGGTTCCTAATCTTTCCGCAGGGATATCAAGTTCATTAATTAAGTCTTTGAGACGCTCTTTACGTTGATTTTGATTTTCATCTTTGTCAAATAAATCAGTTGATAAAATATCTCTGATGTTAATTCCAGCATTCAAAATCGTATTGATTTTCTCGATACGGCTTATTCCTCGAAAACGCTTATCGTAACTTTTAAGAATATTGGATAATTCTGCATCAGACATGCATCGCAAAATACGTAATAAATATTTATCTGCTAACTCTTTATTCTTTATTTCATTTAAAACAAGAATGATTTCATCTGGAATTAAAACTTCTGAGGTACGCCTGTTGATAAAAATCACGCCCATTTCACGGAGAGTTTGTAGGCATGCTTCAACGGTTTCTTTACCTGCTTTTATTGGATCTGAAAGGTGTTCAATAGCAGCAGCTTCATCCTGCGAAATTTTAAGTTCGTGTGCCAAAGTATTTAAAATACTTCGTTCATCATCTGAAATATTTGCTTGTCTGTTTGCTAAAAGATCGTTTTTGTAAGCAATTTCTAAACAGTTTCGAAAAATACTTAGACGATGAATATGATCATAATTTTCAGTTTCAACTTTATCGATTTCATTTTTAAGTTCTTGAGAGAGTTGTTCCAGCCGTTCTTGTTCTCTTGTATATAACTGTTCAATCCATGTCGTCCGTGCTACGGCATTACCATCTCGAGTTAATATGTTTATTAATAGTCCTGTTGAGGCACCAGCCATTGCTAGCTGTGATTGAATTGAAGATTTATATTCTGATGAGACCGTATTGAATAAAAGAGTTATTTCAATACCATTAGCGTCTTTGATGTGTTTATTAACTTTCTTTAAGGCTTCAGATATAGATTTGTTAGATTTCTCTGCTGAGGTACAGAGCTTATCTAGACAGGTAATAAACTTGGATTTTTCAATCTGGTTGATTGATGAGAGTACTTGCTGAAGCTTCATTGGACTTCCTTATCTGAGTGTAAAAAACTCACCTGAGCCCAAAAAACTTATAACATTCTTACAGTTAGAATGATCCGCTTCTTAAGATCCTAAGGTCGGACAATAAACCGATTTTTAGTAAGTTACAAGCCTGACGGGCATTGCACCCGTCAGGTCAAACTATTTTTACTCAGGCCGCATATGCGGAAACAGCAAAACATCTCTTATAGAAGGTGAATCAGTCAACAACATCACCAACCGATCAATACCAATCCCCTCACCTGCTGTTGGTGGCATGCCGTATTCCAGAGCACGGATATAATCAGCGTCGTAGTGCATGGCTTCGATATCACCGGCATCTTTTTCTGCGACTTGGGCTTTGAAACGTTCGGCCTGGTCTTCAGCATCATTTAACTCTGAGAAACCATTGGCGATTTCACGACCACCGACGAAGAATTCAAAACGGTCGGTGACAAACGGATCGTTATCGCTACGTCTTGCCAGTGGTGAAACTTCGGTTGGGTAGGCAGTGATAAAGGTCGGTTGCATCAGTTGATGTTCGACGGTTTTTTCGAAGATCTCGATTTGCACTTTACCGAGACCATAGCTGTCTTTGAGTGGAATGCCCAAGCCTTGGGCAACTTCTCTGGCAGCTTCGATGCTGTCGAGTTGTTCGGCTTTCAGATCAGGGTTGAAATGCAGGATGGAATCTTTAACGGTCATGCGTTCAAATGGCTGGGCAAAATCAATATCCAGACCTTGATAATGCACCTGGCTGCTGCCGAGTACATTCTGGGTCACGGTACGTAACATATCTTCGGTGAGATCCATCAGATCATTAAAATCGGCATAGGCCTGATAAAACTCGACCATGGTGAATTCGGGATTATGGCGGGTAGACAGACCTTCATTACGGAAATTACGGTTGATTTCAAACACCCGTTCAAAGCCGCCGACAATCAGTCGTTTCAGATACAGTTCCGGTGCGATCCGCAGGAACAGGTCCATATCCAAGGCATTGTGATAGGTAGTGAACGGTCTGGCTGTGGCACCGCCGGGAATGGCTTGCATCATTGGCGTTTCGACTTCGAGGTAGTCTTTGTCCATCAGGTAACGACGCACGCCATCAATCACTTTTGTACGAATCCGGAAGGTTTCACGGCTGGCTTCGTTCATGATCAGATCGACGTAACGCTGACGATAGCGGGTTTCCATATCGGACAGGCCGTGGAATTTTTCCGGTAATGGACGCAGTGATTTGGTCAGTAATTTGATGCTTTCGACATGCACTGATAATTCGCCCTTTTGGGTACGGAACAAGGTGCCTTCAGCAGCGATGATGTCGCCGTTATCCCAGGTTTTGAATTGTGCGTAGACGCCTTCCGGCAATTCATCACGTGCAACATAGAGCTGCATATCACCAGACATATCACGCACATTGGCGAAACTGGCTTTACCCATCACCCGTTTGGTCATCATTCGACCGGCAATCGCGACGCGCCGTGGACTGGCTTTTAGTTGTTCAGCATCGGTTTCGGCATATTCGGTTTGCAACTCGCCGTTCATTACATTGCGACGGAAGTCATTGGGGAAGGCATTGCCTTGCTCACGAATGGCGGCCAGTTTTTCACGACGTTGGGCAATCAGTCGGTTTTCGTCAAATTCTGTTTCTTGGGTCATGTTGGATTCGCTTATAAACCTGATTTGAGTGAGGCTTCAATGAATTGATCCAGATCGCCATCCAGAACCGCCTGCGTGTTTCCGGTTTCGACACCGGTACGTAAATCTTTGATGCGTGATTGATCGAGTACATAGGAGCG
>NZ_JAUSCC010000083.1 GCF_030651745.1 Methylophaga sp. | reverse complement strand
ACGTTACTTGTACGTTTACATCAACAAACACCCTAACCAAGAGTTAGACCCACAAACACGTGAATTCGTGAAAATGCTCTACTCTAAACCAGGTCAGGATGTTGTATTCCGTGATGGCTTCGTACCATTACCAGAATCAATTGCTGCAAAAGTACGTAAAGATTTAGGCATTGAATAACTCGTAATGTTTGACCTAAAAGAGAGGCTTAGGCCTCTCTTTTTTTTGGTTGAATATAGGTCAAAGCCAATAATTATAGGGCTTTTAGGTATTGTCATATTTCTGTCACAGTTTGAATTTATCATTGCAGCTCAAACCGTCCAGCGGCTAACAGGCAACAACAACCATGAATGAAACGACACTCTCAGCGGATGTTAATTCTCGCGGCAAATCTCTGCTGCCTTCAGTAGAAGCGCGTGAAAAAATGCGTAAGAAACGCGACTTTAAAGACAAACTATCCCGTTGGGGTATTACCTATGCCGGTTACGGTGTGGTATTCGCTCTGGCAATGATTTTTGTCTACTTATTTTATGAAGTAATGCCCATCCTTAAGGGCGCTTCAGTTACCCCGCAGAGCAGTTACAGCCTGCCTGTGACCAATGCAGAAACCCAGCATTTAATTTTAGAACGCTACGAAGAACTAGGTATTCAATATACCGACGATGGTGTTATCACTTTCTTCGAAGCAGATGATGGCAAGATTCGTGAACAAGTCGAACTGTCACTTCCTGAAGATTCTTCAATCACCAGCTTTGCCCATTCTGAATATATAGGTGGGGTAACAGCTCGTGGTTTAAGCAACGGTCAGGTGCACATCAGCAAACATTCGTTCCAAACTTCCTTTCCGAATGATCAACGTTTAATTACGCCAGTTGTTGATTATCCATTTGGTGAAGCTGCCATTACGATTGATGAACAAGGCCAACCGCTAGAGTTATTAGCGATTGAAACCGTTACTCGTGGTTCGGGTGGTTCAATGATCGCTGCATTAACTGCTGATAAACGTTTGTTGTTAACGCAAATCAGTAGCAAGAGCAATTTGATGACCGGTGAAGTTACCGTTGAAAACAACACGATTGAATTGAGTGATGTCCCTGCCTCACCCGTCAAAATGCTTCTCGATAAAGCCTTACGTAGCTTATTCATTACGGATAGCGAAGGTTTTATTCATTATTACAATATCAATGATTTTAAAAATTCCCGTCTTGTCGCCACGGTAAATGCTGGTGAAGGCAGTCCGATTACCGCAATTGATTTTCTGGTGGGTAGTGTTTCGCTTATCGTCGGAAATGAACGTGGTGAGTTAAGCCAGTGGTTTTTAGTACGTGATGAAAACAATAACTACGACTTAACCAAAATCCGTGAATTCAAATCGCATAAAAATGCAATTACAGCGTTGGCACCGGAATATACCCGTAAAGGTTTTCTGGCAGTGGATGCTGGTGGTTATCTGGGCATTCACTACGGTACGTCAGCTCGTACTTTGTATCTGGAACAACAGACGAAAAATCCGCTGGTCGCAGCAGCCATTTCTCAGGTCAATGGCCGCTTGATGGTGCTGGATGATCAGCAACAGGTTCACGTTGCCAGTTTATGGAATCAGCATCCACAACTGTCGTTTTCGGCAATGTGGAATAAGGTCTGGTATGAGGGACGTGCTGATCCAGAATATATCTGGCAGTCATCCTCAGCGTCTGACGAATTTGAATCAAAATTCAGCTTGATTCCATTATCAATTGGTACGTTGAAAGCAGCTTTCTACGCAATGTTGTTTGCCATGCCATTAGCGATTGCCGGTGCTATTTACACCGCTTATTTCATGTCACCGAAGATTCGTGGTGTGGTCAAGCCAAGCATTGAAATAATGGAAGCGTTGCCTACCGTTATTTTGGGCTTTCTTGCTGGTTTGTGGTTGGCTCCGTTTGCTGAGGACCATCTGCCGGCAATATTCAGTTTCGTGATATTGATGCCGGTGATGATGTTGCTGTTTGCCTTTGCCTGGTCAAAATTGCCAGCAGGTGTTCGTCATGTGGTTCCAGATGGTTGGGAAGCAGCATTATTAGTGCCGGTCATCCTGTTGTTTGGCTTTATTTGTATCACTGCCAGCCCGTATATGGAAATCTGGTTCTTTAACGGCAGTATGCGTCAGTGGTTTACTGATGTCGGTATTACCTATGATCAACGTAATGCGATGATTGTTGGTATTGCGATGGGCTTTGCGGTTATTCCGACCATCTTTTCTATCGCTGAAGATGCGGTATTTACCGTGCCAAAACATCTTACTCAAGGCTCTCTGGCCTTGGGCGCAACCCGCTGGCAAACCGTTGTCGGTGTGGTGTTGCCAACCGCCAGTCCGGGTATTTTCTCGGCCATCATGATGGGCTTTGGTCGTGCTGTCGGTGAAACCATGATTGTATTAATGGCAACCGGTAACAGCCCAGTGGTGAACTTCAATATCTTTGAAGGTATGCGGACCCTGTCAGCCAATATTGCGGTTGAATTGCCTGAAACGGCAGTCGGTTCGTCACATTTCCGAATCCTGTTCTTAGCGGCTCTTGTGTTGTTGGCTCTGACATTTATCGTCAACACCTTCGCCGAAATTATTCGTCAGCGGCTGCGTGCCCGCTACAGCAACCTGTAATTG
>NZ_JAUSCC010000071.1 GCF_030651745.1 Methylophaga sp. | reverse complement strand
AATAATCGGGTGGTGAATTTCCCCGGTGATATGGCGCTGGTGGGCAAGTATGTCGATGTGCGAATTACTGAGGCACACACCAATTCCTTGCGAGGAGAACTTCTTGCTGATAGCGTTATCCTCTAACTCCTTTTTGGAATCAAATTTGTGGTCACTCCAACTGTAACAGTTGACACGATAAGCTTTGAATTAAGTCCTGCGGACAACCCCCGTTTAGCCAACCTTTGCGGTCACCTGGATGAACATATCCGGATGATGGAACGTGGATTTGGAGTTGAAATCAATAATCGTGGCGGCAAGTTTCAGATCATTGGTAAGCCGGATATCCTCGCTGAAGTGCAGGATGTGATTCATGCGCTATATGCTGATACCGCCCAATCGGTTTTAGAACCCGAACAAGTTCATTTGGCCATTCGTGAGTCAGGCGGCACCGATACCACCGGTTTTGAAGAAGAAAAAGAAGTCACTATCAAAACCAAGCGCGGTCTGATAAAAGCGCGTGGTGAAAATCAACAGGCGTATTTGCGTCGGGTGATGACCCATGACATCAATTTTGGTGTGGGACCAGCCGGTACCGGTAAAACCTATCTGGCTGTTGCCTGTGCAGTTGAAGCACTGGAACGTGATTTTGCCAGACGGATTGTACTTGTCAGACCGGCTGTTGAAGCTGGTGAACGACTGGGTTTCCTGCCCGGTGATTTAGCACAGAAGGTTGATCCGTATTTACGGCCGCTGTTTGATGCTCTCTATGAAATGCTGGGGTTTGAAAAAGTCGCCAAGCTGATCGAGCGCAATGTTATTGAAGTGGCGCCACTGGCGTATATGCGTGGTCGAACGCTGAATGAATCATTTATTATTCTCGATGAAGCGCAGAACACCACAGTTGAGCAAATGAAAATGTTCCTGACCCGACTGGGGTATAACTCCACAGCGGTTATCACTGGTGACATTACTCAGGTGGATTTACCGAGCTCAGCCCGTTCGGGTTTGCGTCATGCCATTGAAGTGTTAAAAGATGTTGAAGGTATTGGTTTTACCTTCTTCCAGGCAAAAGACGTAGTCCGTCATTCGTTGGTGCAGAAAGTTATCTTGGCTTATGAAAAGGCTGAACGAAAGTCGTGAACGTGATTATTGATTTGCAGCAGGCCACTGATGCAGATGTTCCATCAGAACAACAATTTCAACTCTGGGCCAGTGCTGCGCTGGCCGAAGTCAACGAAGACTGTGAATTAAGTATTCGCTTGGTGGATGAAGCCGAAAGTGCCGAATTGAATAACGATTATCGCGGCAAAAATTATCCCACCAATGTTTTATCCTTCCCCTTTGAGTCACCGGTGCCTTTAGAACCTATGTTGTTAGGTGATTTGGTGTTGTGTGTGCCGGTGGTGGAGCGTGAAGCCAGCGAGCAGAATAAAGCCATTAACGATCATTGGGCACATTTGATTGTGCATGGCTGCTTACATTTACTCGGCTATGATCATATCGAAGACGATGAAGCTGAATTAATGGAAGCGTTGGAAATCAGCATTTTACAAAAGCTTGAGATTAACAATCCTTATATAGAGCAGAGGGTTACATCATGAGTGAGGGACGACCGAGTCGCTCAGACAGTCCAATTTCCTGGATGAGACGATTAAGTAATCTGTTTCTGGAGCCAAAAGATCAGGAACAGCTGATTGAATTATTACGCAATGCTTCCGAGCGGCATATTCTGGATGCTGAAGCATTGTCGATTGTTGAAGGCGCTTTAAGCGTCTCGCAAATGCAGGCCCGCGACATCATGATCCCGCGTTCCCAGGTGGTGATGGTTTCCAGAGATGCGCCACCTGAAGAAACCCTTAAATTAGTCACCGAAACAGCACACTCACGTTTTCCGGTGATTGATGATGATCGTGATGATGTTATTGGTATTTTACTGGCCAAAGATCTGCTGTCAGCCGTTGTCAGTTCTGGAGAATTCAATTTTGATCTGCGCGAATTATTACGCCCGGCAGTATTTATCCCTGAAAGTAAGCGGTTAAACGTTTTATTACGTGAATTTCGTGCCCGTCGTAATCATATGGCAATCGTTGTCGATGAATATGGCGGTGTGGCGGGCATGATCACCATCGAAAACGTATTGGAACAGATCGTTGGTGAAATTGAAGATGAGCACGATGTGGATGATGATGCACCGATTCTGCAGCGTGATGAACATACCTTCACCATCAAAGCATTAACGCCAGTGGAAGACTTTAACGAGTACTTCGATACTGAATGGAGTGATGATGATTTTGATACCGTTGGTGGTCATGTGGTGAATCAATTTGGACATTTGCCTGGCCGCGGTGAGCAGGTCACCATCGGTCAGCTGGAATTTACCGTGTTGCGTGCAGATAAACGGCGCGTACATCTGTTACGTATGGTGATCTTACCCGAAACAACTGATAGCGAAAGCGAAACAGAATAATGACAAACCCCGGGCAGAATGCTTGGCAAGGGCGGTTTGGTAGTTGGGCAGCATTAGTTGCCGGCGCTATGCTGCCGTTGAGTCTGGCACCTTTTCATTTTTATCCGCTGGCTATCTTAAGCCTGCTTGTCTTGTTTATGAGCTGGCAGCATGTCACGCCAAGACAAGCCTTGTGGCGCGGCAGTTTGTTTGGCACCGGCATGTTTGGTGTTGGTGTTTCATGGGTGTATGTCGCTATTCATGTGTTTGGTCAGGCAAGTGTTTTGCTGGCGGGATTGCTGACAGCTTTATTTGTTATTGCCTTGGGACTAATGGTCGGTGCGCTGGGCTGGTTAATAAAACGGCTGACCGGGCCGGTTCTTTCTGCCAAAGATTTCCTGATTTTACTGCCACTAAGCTGGCTGATATTTGAATGGTTTAAAGCCTGGTTTTTAACCGGCTTTCCCTGGCTGGAAGTTGGCACTGGGCAAATTGAAGGCCCGCTGGCCGGAATCATTCCATTAATCGGCGTACATGGCGCTTCATGGTTAGTGGCTTTGACGGCAGGGTGTCTGGCTCTGACCATCAGTCAGCGTAAATGGCCAGTTATATTGCTGCCTTTGGTGATATGGGGTGGAGCATATACATTGCAATCCGTTGAGTGGACAAACCCCACTGGTGAGCCGATTAAAGCAGCATTAATTCAAGGTAATGTGCCGCAGGAAATTAAATGGGATCCGCAGCAGCTGCGTAACACTTTGCAGCTTTATGCTGACTTAAGCCGTCAGCATTGGGATGCCGACATTATTGTCTGGCCTGAGAATGCGGCAACGGCGTTTTATCATCAAATAAATGAAGGCTATCTGGCACCGTTAGGGCGGGAAGCGCGCTCTCACAATACCGATATCATTCTTGGACTGCCGGTGTTGGATGACAATGGTGATGATTATTACAACAGCATGGTCAGCCTGACCGAAACCCCGGTGTTTTATCACAAACGTCATCTGGTTCCATTTGGTGATTATGTGCCTTTTGAAACACTACGCGGTTTGATTAAATTTTTTGATTTACCGATGTCCGCCTTTGTGCCGGGTACGGCAAATCAACCGCAAATGATGCTGGCCGGGCAACCCGTTGGCGTATCTATTTGTTACGAAGATGCGTTTTCGTCAGAGGTCAGGGAAACGGTGCCTGCCGCAACCTTACTGATCAATGCAACTAATAATGCGTGGTACGGCGATTCGTTTGCACCGCACCAGCATCTGCAGATTTCACGCAGCCGAGGGCTGGAAACCGGTAGACCGATTTTACGGGTCACCACCAATGGTATTTCAGCGTTTATCGACTATAAAGGCAAAATCCAACAGCAAAGTCCTCAATTTGAAAAAGCTGTGTTAACCGGGGAAATTCAGGCGCGCGATGGCAGTACACCCTATGTTCGCTGGGGACAATGGCCATTGTTGATCAGCACTTTGTTGTTGCTGGCCTTATGGGCGTATTATCGACAACTTCACCGCCATCTAGACCCATAATCGACTATGCAATTAATGACCATCCAGCGCATTCTGGGCATCTTGCTGAGCTTGTTCAGTATCACGATGCTGCCACCGGTGCTGGTTTCCTGGTGGTTCGATGATGGTGCTGCCACCGCTTTTTTAACGGCGTTTGTTATTCTGGTCAGCACTGGCGCGTTGTTATGGCTTCCGGCTAGAAAACATCGAAAAGAATTAAAGATCCGCGATGGGTTTATCGTCGTGGTTATGTTCTGGATTGCCTTGGGTTTCTCCGGGGCGTTGCCGTTTTATCTCACTGAATCGCCTCAAATGAGCATTACCGATGCGGTATTTGAGTCAATGTCCGGTTTAACCACCACCGGTGCGACGGTGTTAGTGGGCTTGGATACCCTGCCACAGGCGGTCTTGTTTTATCGTCAGTTTCTGCAATGGTTGGGCGGTATGGGGATCGTCGTGTTGGCTGTGGCGATTTTGCCGTTGTTAGGTGTCGGTGGTATGCAGTTGTATCGGGCTGAAACCCCAGGCCCTATGAAAGATGCCAAATTAACCCCGCGTATTACAGAAACGGCTAAAGCCCTCTGGTATATCTATCTGACATTAACCGTTGCCTGTGCCATTGCCTACCGCTGGGCCGGAATGAGTTGGTTCGATGCGATAGGTCACAGTTTCTCAACCGTCGCTATTGGCGGTTTTTCCACCCATGATGCCAGTATGGGCTTCTTTAACAGTGCCACTATTGAGATGATTGCCGTGGCGTTCATGTTGATTTCGGCAATGAACTTTTCATTACATTTTCTGGCCTGGCGACACCGCAGTCTGATGCATTATTTGCGTGACTCCGAGCTGAAAGTGTTTTTGAGCATTATGTTTATCATTTCGTTGATAACCACGACCTATCTGTATTTTACTGGAACCTTTGATGATGGCTGGACTTCAGCACATCACGGTATTTTTCAGGCAGTATCCATCGGTACCACGGCCGGTTTTACCACCACGGATTATTATTTATGGCCGGGTTTTTTACCGATTTTGCTGTTAATGACCAGTTATATCGGCGGCTGTGCTTTTTCGACCGGTGGTGGTATCAAAGTTATTCGGGCGATGTTGCTTTTCAAGCAGGGCTATCGTGAAGTTTTACGTTTGATTCACCCTAATGCGGTGTTTGCCATCAAGGTTAATGGCAAGGCTTTACCATCAAAAGTGGTTGGCGCGGTATGGGGGTTCTTTGCCTTATACGTGTTCTGTTTCAGCATTATGCATTTAATGTTGATGGCGACTGGCTTGGATGTAGTGACTTCTTTTTCTGCTGTCACCGCCTGTTTGAATAATCTGGGGCCAGGCCTTGGGGATGTCGGAGCGAATTTTGGGCAGATCAATGACACGTCAAAATGGATATTATGTGTTGCCATGTTGTTAGGACGTCTGGAAATTTTCACCTTATTGGTGGTGCTGACACCGGCATTCTGGCGTCGTTAAATGACCGATCTTCAACAAAAATGGGATGAACGCTATCGTGAAGCGATAGCAGATTATCCGGAGCCTGCACTGGTCTTACAGCAAAATCAGCATTTACTGCCCAAGCAAGGACTTGCCTTGGATCTTGCCTGTGGATTGGGGGCCAATGCCTTATTAATGGCTAGTCTGGGGTTGCAGACCCAGGCTTGGGATATCAGTGGTGAAGCCTTGTCAAAGTTAACTGTCGAAGCACAACGGCGTCAACTTGAGGTGTTCACCGAACAACGGGATGTCTCTGCTAAACCGCCTGCAGAAAATAGCTTTGATGTGATTGTGGTCAGCCAGTTTCTGGATCGTCAGTTATGTCCACAGCTTATTAGCGCATTAAAACCAAACGGGTTAGTGTTTTATCAAACATTTTGTCGCAACAAAGTTGATAACAGAGGCCCACATAGTCCCGAATTTTTACTGGCGGATAATGAACTGTTAAGTTTATTTGCTGGTCTCAAACTCAGGGCTTACCGTGATGAGGCATTGCTGGGAGACATTACCAAGGGCTGGCGCAGTCAGGCCATGTTGGTGGCTCAAAAGTCGTAATAAAAATAAATACTTATTTAAGACTTGCTGAAATGACGGCTGATCAGTAGAATTACGCGGTTCAGAAAGGGCAAACATATAAAGTGTGTTTGTCAGGCAAACATTATTATTGGCGAGAACAGATATGAAAGCGGATATCCATCCAGATTATAGCGAAATCAATGTTACATGCAGCTGCGGTAACAGCTTCAAAACCCGTTCAACACGCGGCAATGACCTGACGCTGGATGTGTGCTCAGAATGTCACCCGTTCTACACCGGCAAACAAAAAATGCTTGATAGCGCCGGTCGTGTTGATAAATTCCGTCAAAAATACGGAAAATAAACTTGCGGGCCTAAAGCCGAAGTTACTAATGAACATTATTAGCACCACATACAAAAGCCTCTGTCGATTGACAGGGGCTTTGTTGTTTCTGGGATTTGTCACAGGCTGTGCACAAAATCCAGTAACTGGCGGTCAAGATTTTGTCATGTTCAGTGAAAGCAAAGAGCTGGAGATGGGCCGCACCTATCATCCGCAAATCGTTAAGGAATACGGTTTGTATGAAGATGAAGCTTTGCAGAGATACGTCCAAGATGTGGGGCAAAGACTTGCTGTAGTGAGTCATCGTGATGATTTGGTTTATCGCTTTACGGTATTGGATTCGCCGGTTATCAATGCTTTTGCTTTACCTGGCGGCTATATTTATATAACCCGTGGGTTGATGTCTTATCTCAACTCCGAAGCTGAGTTGGCTGCCGTTTTAGGGCATGAAATTGGCCACGTTACCGCCAGGCATGGTGTGCGCCAGCAAAGTGCCGCCCAAGCGGCTAATTTAGGCTACACACTCGGTGCGATCTTAGTGCCTGGATTGCGAACTGCTGGTGCGCAGGATTTATTTAATCTGTTCGGCGGCGCTTTGCTTAGTGGTTATGGTCGTGAGCATGAACTAGAGTCTGACAGGCTCGGTGCAGAATATCTTGCCCGTTCGGGATATAACCCGCAGGCCATGATCAACGTGATTGGGGTTCTAAAGGATCAGGCAACTTTTGCTGAGGCAGAAGCTAAAAAACAAGGGCAGGAATACCAAGGCTATCATGGTTTGTTTGCCTCTCACCCCGATAACGATACCCGTTTACAAGAAGTGGTAAAGGCAGCAGATCGTTATAAAACTTCTGCTCAAGGTGAAGAAGGTGTCGAACGTTACCTGCAGCGTATTGACGGTATGGTGTTTGGTGACAGTGAATCCCAGGGTATTCGTTCGGGAAGAAACTTTTATCATGGTGATATGCAGTTTGCTTTGAGTTTCCCAGTCAATTGGCATATCCAGAATAATCCGACCAGTCTGCGTGCGGTGGCACCTGAAGGTTTAGCAATTATCGAAATGGGCGTTTCGGATCTGAATCGTAAACAGACACCTGCGGAATTCATCCGTGATCGACTGAATATTAAAGATTTGAAAAACGGTGAGGCGCTTACCAGTCACGGTCTGCAAGGCTATACCGGTATTGCGGTTGCAGATGGCAAAAATGTTCGAGTGGCGGTGATGTATCTTCGTGATAAAGCCTATATTTTTATAGCGACCACTAAAGCGGCTGGCGATTTTAGTAAGTTTGATGCCAGTTTCCGTGAAACCGTCATGAGCTTTCATGCCTTGCGTGACGACGAAAAACACCTTGCTAAAGCACAGCGTATCGAAGTGGTTAAGGTGGGAGCTAATGATAGTTATGCAAGCTGGGCTGCTTCTAGCCGGATTAGTAATAGTCCTATCCAGCAATTGCGTTTATTGAATGGTCATTATCCAAATGGTGAGTTGAAGCCGGGGCAAATGGCTAAACGTATTCGCTAGTTTTCACCATTAGTTTCTTGTCAGTTCTTTCATACGCACAGTCATAGCTTAAGAGTTTCCTCAAGCAGATACATCGCTATTATCAGATTCGATTTCACCCAATTACTGAGTTGAACTGATTGGCAAACGTGTTCAATTATTTACTGCCGTTCTATTTTCCCAAGTCATCGTATATGCATACGATCTCTCAGGTTCTTTTCTTCAAGCAGATAGCCTAACTTACGAGCTTTGTTATAAGTGAATCGTGGATGGTCTCTCCCGGCGTTTCTGCCGGGAGAAGGATTTGTCAGAACAAGTCTATAAGTGAATCATCCTGATCACGTGAGCTGCCACTCCCGCCGCGCATTGCCGGCACATTATCCTTATGAAAGGTTTCGTAGATAGCGTCCGAATCACCCGGCCGCGCCAGTAAACCTGTTTGTGGATCAATGCGGACGGTCACCATGTCTACTGGTTGCTCGAAAGGATGTTCAGGCATATCGGCAAGAGCCACCCGCATAAAATCAATCCACATTGGTAGTGCTGCTCGTCCACCGGTTTCGTAGCGGCCGAGGGTTTGAGGATTATCAAATCCTACCCAACCAACAGCGACTAAGTCTGGGGTATAACCATTAAACCAGGCATCAAGCTGATCATTGGTCGTACCTGTTTTACCTGCCAGATCACTGCGATTCAGACTGAGTGCCTGACGTCCCGTACCGAACTTCACCACATCTCGCAACATGCTGTTAATAATGAATGCATTTTGCGGTGTGATAACTTGTTTGGCTGGATAAAAACCTAATAATTCAGCCTGCATCAAAGCTTCTTCTTCAGTCATGGCTTCCGTTGGAGCAGCGCAGTTATCACAGACTTTGTGCGGTTTTGTCTGCATTAATAGCTCACCCGCGGAGTTTTCTATACGGGAGATAATATAAGGGTTCACCAAATGACCGCCATTTGCCAGAGTCGCGTAAGCACGTGCCATATCTAACGGTGCAGCATTGCCGCTGCCCAAGGCAACAGAAAGATTTGCGGGGACCTGAGCAGGTGTAAAGCCAAAGCGTTGCACGTAATCTACTGTGTAAGCAATGCCGATATCTCTTAATAACCGAATAGAAACCAGGTTTCTTGAGTGAGTAAGTGCTTCCCTTAACCGGGTTGGGCCGAAAAAACGACCACTGTAATTTTCTGGACGCCAGACGTTTTCAAGTCCCGGATCATCAAATACCACCGGTGCATCATTTATCACTGTAGCTGCGGTATAGCCCTTTTCCAATGCAGCCGAGTACACAAATGGTTTAAAACCGGAACCAGGCTGTCGTTTAGATTGGGTGACCCGATTAAATTTACTCTGAAAGAAATCAAATCCACCTTGCAATGAAGTAATTGCACCGTCTTCTGATGCCAGCGATACCAAAGCAGCTTGAGCTTCAGGAATTTGGGCCAATTGCCATGAATCTTCTTCTAAGGCACGGAGATAAATAATATCGCCAACCGCCAGAACATCAGTGATGGTTTGCGGTCTTGGTCCCATACTATTGGCGCTTAGTTGCGGTTGGGCCCAACTAACTGCTGAAAACGGCAGTTCAATTTGACCTAAGCGTTTCACAAAAACCTGAGCAACATTATTTTCAATACTCAGTACTAAGGCGGGGCTGATAGAGCCGATTATTGAGTAATCTCTCAAGTGAAGTTCCGAAGCAGCTAAATCAGGCAATTCTCTTAAATCAACCTTGGCAACGGCACCTCGATAGCCATGACGTTTGTCATAGGCCAGAAGCGCATCCTGCAAAGCTTTGGTTGATGCTTGCTGGTGTTTGGCCTTAATGGTGGTAAATACACGCATACCATTTTCATAGGCCAGTTCGCCGTATTCTTCAACCATGTATGTTCGCACCATTTCAGCAACATATGGGGCGTAAACTTCAATTTCCCGTCCATGATAGCGGGCACTCACTTCTTCTTTTAGCGCTTCCTGATATTCAGCCTGAGTTATATAGCCAACATCCATCATTCTTCTCAATACATAGTTACGGCGATTTAACGCTCTTTCAGGAGAAGTGATGGGATTAGTAGTGGAGGGGGCTTTGGGAAGGCCAGCGATCATGGCCATTTGAGCCAGGGTTAAATCTTCCAGTCTTTTACCGTAATAAACATCAGCCGCAGCGCCAACACCATATGAACGATGTCCCAGAAAGATTTTGTTGAGGTATAGGGCGAGGATTTCTTCCTTCGATAAAGTGTTTTCTATTTCCAGTGACAAAATAATTTCATTGATTTTGCGCAAATAGGTTTTTTCGTTACTTAAGAAGAAATTACGTGCCACCTGCATGGTGATGGTACTGCCACCTTGTGCTTTTTCACCAGTAAGCACTAACGAATAGGCGGCACGAAGAAGACCTTGATAATCCACTCCCGGGTGCTGGAAAAAACGATCATCCTCTGCTGCCAGAAAGGCTTCGATAAGTTTGTGAGGAATTTCATCGTAAGTGACTGGTATCCGACGTTTTTCGCCAAATTCAGCCATCAGCAAACCTTCCTCGCTGAATATTCTTAAAGGAATTTGTAATTGCACTGTGCGCAATGATTCAGCACTAGGCAGTTTCGGTGACAGAAATAGATAGACGACAGCGATAAACAGCATGCCAGCTATCAGAAGGGTAAAGCCCCATATTAAAAGGCGTGACACAAGTCGCGACATTGGATTATTTGGTTCGCAAAAAATAAAACCGTAGAGTATATATAAACGTCGTAATAATGCCAGTTAATGGATTTTCGGGAAAATGTCACATTATTAGTTGTTGACATCCTAGTAATAGTTAATAAACTACTTTAACTTACAAAGGTAAGTGTACTTCACACATCATTTCGATGGAATTGGGGCGATGCATGTTTGGACCTAAAAAATCCCCGCTACTAGGGATAGATATCAGCTCTTCGGTGGTGAAGCTGTTGGAGCTTAATAAACGCGGTGATCGTTACACCGTAGAATCCTATGCAGTTGAACCGTTACCTGTAAATGCTGTGGTAGAAGGCCGTATTGAGAATAGCGATGAAGTGGCCGGCGCGATAAAACGAGCGGTGAAACGTTCGGGCACCAAATCCAAAGACGCGGCTGTAGCCGTATCAGCTAACTCCGCTATCACTAAAGTTGTTTCTTTTCCGGCTTCCATTTCAGAACGTGATATGGAAGAGAATGTGATGTTAGAAGCAGAAAATTATATTCCTTATCCACTTGATGAAGTACGCCTCGATTTTGAGGTATTAGGCCCATCTGCTGCTGATGCCGATGCTGTTGATGTGTTACTGGCAGCCTCACGTCGTGAGAATGTTGATGCCAGAACAACGGTACTGGAAAAAGCCGGACTGAAACCACGCTTGGTTGATGTCGAGGCCTACACTGTCGAAAATGCTTTTTCATTGATAGCCAGACAATTACCCAACCAAGGCAATGGCTTAACGGTTGCTGTGGCTGATGTCGGGGCGAATGTCACCACCTTGCATGTTCTGGTCAATGGCAAAATTGTGTTCACCCGCGAACAAACGTTTGGCGGCAGAATGCTTACCGAAGATATTGAGCGTTATTACGGCATGTCTTATCAGGAAGCTGGTCGCGCCAAAAAAGATGGCAGTCTGCCCGATGATTATCTGCCCAAAGTGTTGGAACCGTTTAAACGTTCTATGGCGGTTACCATTACCAGGGCCTTGCAGTTTTTCTTTTCCGCTTCCAGTCAGTATCAGTCAATTGACCACATTATAATCGCCGGTGGTTGTGCGTCTATTGATGGAGTTGATCAGATAGTTGAAGCAGAAACTGGCACCTCTACATCAGTCGCAAACCCTTTTACAGATATGGCCTTAGGCTCCCGAGTTAAAGTTCAAGCACTGAGTAATGATGCCCCATCAATGATGATAGCGTGCGGGCTGGCCATGAGGAGCTTTGACTAATGGCACATATCAATCTTCTGCCATGGCGTGAAGAAAAACGTCAGGAACGGCAAAAACAATTTTATATTGCAATGGGGCTCACGCTTGCATTTGCGATACTGGTTTTTTACTTTTTTACCAGCTACATGAACGGGCTGTTAAGTGAACAAAACCAACGTAATAATTTTCTGCAACAGGAAATCACCAAACTCGATATACAAATTAAAGAAATTCAGGACTTAGAGAAAAAACGTGATCGATTACTGGCCAGAATGCAGGTCATTCAGGATTTGCAGCAGAGTCGACCGAAAGTAGTGAAAGTGTTTGATTCCCTGGTCAGAACGGTACCTGAAGGAACTCATCTTCAAGTTTTAACCCGTGAAGGCGATAAATTGATTGTGCAAGGTGTAGCTCAGACCAATGCCAGGGTATCAGTACTGATGAATCAACTTGATCAAGATCCGGAATTCAGTGAATCAAAACTCCGTATCGTGCAGCGTACATCCTCGCGGGATGATGCCATCCGTCAATTCACCGTGGAAGTGAATGAATCCAAAGTCAAAACGGATGAGGAGCAATAATCATGGATATTCCTTCAATAAATGATATTGACTTCAATGAAAGTGGTGAATGGCCGCTGGTAGGGAAAGTTGTTGCGGCAGTGTTGATTTGTGCGTTGGTTTGGGGTGCCGGCTATTATTTTTTAATTAAGGACAAACGCACTCAGTTGACTCGGCTGGAACAAACTGAAGCCGAACTGCGTACGAGCTTTGAAATAAAACAAAGTAAAGCGGTCAATCTGGAAGCTTACAAAGAACAAATGAAAGAAATGGAAGTATCGTTCGCTTCCATGTTGCAGCAATTACCAAGAAAAAGCGAAGTAGCTGATTTGCTGGTCGATATATCGCGTACCGGATTGGTCAACGGACTGGAATTTGAATTGTTCAAGCCGGAAGAAGAGCGGCCGATAGACTTCTATATCGAACTGCCAATCACCATGCGTGTGACGGGGTCATATCATCAATTTGCTGAGTTTGTCAGTGGCATCGCTGCTTTGCCGCGAATTGTGACTTTGCATAACTTCAAAATGGGCCCGTTGACCACCAGTGGCAATATGACGATGGATATTACCGCCAAAACTTATCGGTATTTTGATGAGCAAGGGAAATGATGCCTGTGATGATCTTTAACATGACAATTCAATCATTCCTCAGCAGGATAATATTGCTCTCACTGGTGATGGGGCTGGCAGCCTGTGATTCAAAAAAAGATAACCTGCAAAATTACGTAGAAGAAGTCAAAGCACGCCAACAAGTCGATATCCCTCCGATACCGGTGATGAAACCGTATGAGAAATTCAGCTATTCGGCGGCTGGTTTACGTGATCCTTTTGTACCAACCGTTATTGATGTTCCTGAGCCTGAGCCGGAACAATCGGTTCAGAACGGTGTTCAGCCGAATGAAAACCGAAGGAAAGAATTATTGGAAAGTTATTCGCTGTCGGATCTGCAATATGTCGGCACGTTGGAGCAGGAAAGTATTTGGGCATTAATTCGAGCTCCCGATAGCACCATACATCGAGTTCAAATTGGCAATTACATGGGAATGAACCATGGGCAGATTGTTGAAATTAGTGAAACCTATCTGACACTAAAAGAAATCGTAGCTGAAGGAAATGGCTATAACGAACGTGAGACGACAGTACCCGTCGTTGAGATAAATTAAGGGCCAGGAAATGATGAGCAAATACCCAATAAAATTCACACGGCGGCAAGTCATGACATCTACAGATAAAACAATATTTGAACGGTGGCGGTCCAACTTGGGAATGTTCTCATTATTGATTTTCAGCGGCTTCGTTTCAGCAAACGAATTACAGTCACTGGATTACTCAACACTTTCCGGAAACAAAGGACTCATCACTCTGACATTTTCTGAAGCCGTTGAGACTCCTGAGAGTTTTGCTACTGATGAACCGGCCCGAATTGTGCTCGACTTTCGAGGTGTCAGCAATAAATTAAGTGAAACGACTAAACAAATTAACAGCGGTCAGACTCGCAGTATTGCAACTGTTGAAGCAGGCGAACGTACTCGCATGGTCATCAACTTATTACGTAAACTGCCTTATCAGGTCGAAGTTGAAGGCAATGTGGTCAAAGTCATGTTGAATGACAATACTTCTGTTGCAAGTGCCCGCACGGGTTCTACAGCTTCACCTTCTACTTCACGATCAGGTAATGCCGTTACTGATATTGATTTTCGCCGCGGAGAACAGGGCGAAGCCAGATTGATGGTAGCGTTACAAAATGAAAACACCTCATTAGAAGTGCGTCGTGAACGTGGTGATTTAGTTGTGGATTTACCGGGTGTGACTTTACCTGGCAAATTACAGCGCCGTTTGGATGTATTGGATTTTGCCACCCCAGTGCATCTTATCGACAGCATGCAAACTCCTGAAGGTACGCGATTGGTGTTGACCACCACTGGTAAATTTGAGCATCTGGCATACCAGTCCGGCGATATGCTGGTCGTTGAGGTTAAACCTGTCGCCGAAAGTACTGCAGACACTTCTGAGAGCGAGTTTGGTTTTGAAGGTGAAAAACTCTCATTAAATTTCCAGAATATTGAGGTGAGGGCGGTATTACAGTTATTGGCCGATTTTAATGGCATGAATCTCGTCACCAGTGACACGGTGACTGGTAATTTAACCTTACGATTGAAAAATGTGCCCTGGGATCAAGCGCTGGATATCATTCTGAAAACCAAAGGTTTGGGAATGCGCCAAAATGGTAATGTGATGTTGATTGCGCCAGCAGCAGAGATTGCCGCACGTGAAAAACAGGAACTGGAAGCCAGAAAGCAGCTGGTAGAACTGGAACCGCTTTACTCTGAAATATTCGAAGTTAATTTTGCCAAAGCAACAGAAATGGCAGCTATTTTAACGACCACTCAGGGACAAACGACAGCAGCTGGCAGTGCCGGTGGTTTCCTTTCAAACCGTGGTAGCGTGGTGGTTGATCAACGGACCAATTCCTTATTACTACGTGATACCGCCAGAAATCTGGCCGATGTGCGTAAGTTGATCGAGAAATTGGATATTCCTGTACGTCAGGTGTTGATCGAGTCACGTATTGTTATTGCGAATAACGATTTTGCTAAAGAGCTTGGGGTGCGTTTTGGAGCCTCTGCACGGAGTGGAACATTAGGCGCTGGTACTTCCGGTTCACTTGAAGGGTTGCAGGTTCCTGCAACAAATACCAATTCTGTACTGCCTACTAATTCTACTGGTGTGCGTGGCCAGGACTTGAATGTGAATTTACCGGCATCAAACCCCGCAGGAACAATAGCTCTTGCCTTGGCAAAACTACCTTTGGGCGCTGTATTGGAGCTTGAATTATCGGCGATGCAGGAAGAGGGTAAAGGCGAGATTGTTTCCAGTCCAAGGGTTATCACTTCGAATCAAAAACAAGCAACAATTGAGCAAGGTACCGAGATCCCCTATCAGGAAGCTTCTTCAAGTGGTGCGACTTCTGTTTCATTTAAAGAAGCGTTGTTAAAGCTGGATGTTACGCCACAGATAACCCCGGATGATCGAATTGTGATGGATCTGGAAGTCAATAAAGATGAGGTGGGTGCTGTTTTCTTAGGTGTACCGAGTATCGATACCCGAAGTGTTCGTACACAGGTGTTGGTTGATAACGGCGAAACGGTTGTATTGGGGGGGATTTATGAACAAACCACCACCCAGACTTCTACACGAGTTCCATTCTTTGGCGACTTACCCTATGTCGGTTTCCTGTTCAAAAATGATTTGAATGAAAATCGTCAACGTGAGTTGTTAGTTTTTGTGACGCCGAAAATTATTAAGGAAGGTATGGATTATTAAATCCAGCTTTTTCAGTTAAGATAAAAAACCGGATCTGTTATGGTCCGGTTTTTTTTTCACGATAAACAGTTGAGTCATTAGCCGCGTGATTTCAGGTAATATATTTCTGGTGGGACCGATGGGGTCTGGAAAGTCGACCATTGGCCGACAGCTTGCTAAAAAGCTGCATCTCAAGTTCTTTGATAGTGATCGTGAGATTGAAAAACGCACCGGCGTGTCTATTTCATGGATTTTTGAAATGGAAGGTGAGGCAGGCTTCAGAGAGCGAGAACAAAAGATTATTGCTGAACTCACAGCGATGGAAAATATCGTGCTGGCAACAGGTGGCGGAGCTGTTCTTGCGGAGGAAAACCGGCGTAATTTGAAGCGCGGCAAAGTCGTATATCTGGCCGCAACGGCAGAGCAACTGTTTCGTCGCACCTCCCGCGATACCAGTCGGCCATTACTACAGGTAGGTGATCGCCGCCAACAAATTAAGCTGCTTATGGCGCAACGTGATCCCTTATATCGGGAAGTGGCGGATGTGGTTTTACAAACCGGCGATCAGTCAGTCGCCCGAACCGTTAACGCTGTTATAAAACAACTGCAACAATTAAAAACAAAAGATATCGAATTATGATGAATACACTTCAAGTTGCGCTCGGTGAACGCAGTTATCCTATCTACATCGGCGAAGATTTGCTTGCTGAAAGCAGCTTGTTTGGTGCCCATATTCGTGGCAAGGAAGTTTTGATTGTCACCAATGAAACTGTGGCACCGTTGTATCTGGATGTCGTGAAGACGGCTTTAGTCGATTATCGAGTTGAGGTTGCGATATTGCCGGATGGGGAACAATACAAAACGCTGGCAGTGATGCAGCAAATTTTTGATAGATTATTGGAAGCACGGTTGTCTCGCCAAGTAACGATCATTGCTCTCGGTGGTGGTGTTATCGGAGATATGGCGGGGTTTGCCGCGGCATGTTACCAACGTGGTGTGCCATTTATCCAAGTTCCTACCACATTGCTTTCGCAAGTTGATTCTTCTGTCGGTGGCAAAACGGCGGTAAATCATCCGCTTGGCAAAAATATGATTGGTGCGTTTTATCAACCACAGTGTGTGCTGGCAGATACCGCCACCTTAAATACTTTGGATGATCGGCAGTTTTCCTCTGGTCTGGCTGAAGTCATTAAATATGGACTGATCAATGATGCCGAGTTTTTTGATTGGCTGGAACAGAACATGTCATTGCTGATGGAGCGAAATTCGACGGCATTGGCACAAGCGATTGCACGCTCCTGTCAGGATAAAGCCACGATAGTCGCTGATGACGAGCGTGAGCAAGGTGTGCGAGCACTGTTGAACCTTGGACATACATTCGGACATGCTATTGAGACTGGCTGTGGTTACGGTCATTGTCTGCATGGTGAGGCTATTGCAATAGGCATGGTGATGGCGGCGGATTTATCACAACGCATGGGCTGGCTCAGTGAAGAGACCGTCAATAGAATTCAGTCGATTATGATCGCGGCTAATTTGCCGGTTACTGTTCCCGGAAATTTAAGTTCAGCCGACTTTATGGACTTGATGTCTGTCGATAAAAAAGTTCAGGATGGACTGATCCGTCTGGTGTTATTACGCGATATTGGTCAGGCGATTATTTCCGATGATTACGATGCCCAAGCACTGGCTGAAACATTGAATAAATTTACTGCTGGAAATTGAGTAATGCAATGAAGGCAGCGGCAGCTGAACCCAAATATATTTCGAGATTAGCACTTCAGAGCAATCCTTTTAAAGCTGAAGTGACAGAGGCCGGTTTGTACCTGGGACCGGAAATTAAGCAGCGCCTTGATTTAGTGCTCCATCTGCTTAGAGCCAGCGATAAAATTCCGTTTCTTTATGGCGCCAAAGGAATAGGAAAAACTACCGCATTAAAAGCCTTAATGAATCTGGGCGGTGATGATCTGCGTTTTTGCTTTATTCAGGCAGAACCGTCATTGACCATTCAGTTTATGGTCAGCCGGTGTTTACAGGTATTTGGTGCTCCTCAGGAAAATACCCTAGGCAGTAATAATTTGCAGCTGTTGCAGCAGCGATTACAACAGCTGCAAGCGTTACAAATACGACCGGTTTTGTTGATTGATGATGTCAGTAAACTGGCTGAGCCGTTACGTCTCCAATTAAAAACCTGGCTTGACTGGCAGCATGGTGACAGATTTTTATGGCGGGCCGTTTTAACCGATGTGATGGCAGATGCCTTTACTACGGAAAACGATCGTATTCAATCATTAATGCTGAGTCCGATCCCCCCCATGGAAACCGCCGCCTATTTATTACAAAGGCTGCAAGGGGCTGGTTTCAATGGGGATAGTCCTTTTAATGAAAGAGCATTGGTGCGGATGCAGCGTCAGTCAGCGGGTAATCCGGCGAAACTGAATCAAGCGGCGCATCAGTTTTTACTCGGCCAGGGGAAATCCAGACAACTGCAGCTTCCGCTTAGTTTTAAACTCCCGACGATAAAGCCCAGACTCAATAAAATAAGCTTTAAATGGAATAAATGGTTTGGACTTGCGCCGGTAGGAGTTTTGTTAGCAACGATTCTGATTTATCAGCAGCAGATAAACGACTGGTTTGTTTCTGATAAAGACGCTATTCAGGATGATGTGGTCAGCAATAACCAATTAACTGAACAGCTGCCCATGGTGGTGGTCAGCGAACCAGAAGAGTTAACCAGTGTTGCCGAAGCAGACCGTTTGGAATTAATGGAACTGCTCGATGAGTTGGAACAAACGGTTGCAGACCCTGAGACTGACCTTCCAGAGTTTGAACCAGAACAAGCCGTGGAGCTTGAGTCTGTTATGGCTGAACCTGAACTCCCAGCAGAAATACTCGAGACAGAGATCATTCCAGCGGAATCAATTACGGCAATTGCTACCAAAGATGCTGCGAAAAATAATGCGGCTGAAAATACGCAAACTGATACCGCAGTGAACCAGCAACAATCGACTCAAAAAGCTGAAGCGATTAAGCCTGTTGAATTAATTCCACCACCAGCTGCATCAGTGAAGGCCGACACCTCATTGATTGACACGACAGTGAAAGATAAAGACTGGGTGTTACAGCAATCAGGAAAAGCTTTTACTTTTCAATTAATGGGCTCATGGGATCGGGCTGAAATAGAAAGATTTGTGAAAAAGCACTCACTCACCGGTAATGTGGCGATTTTTGAGAGCATGCGTGACGATAAAGTCTGGTACGCCTTGATTTATGGAGTGTATCCATCCAGGGATGTGGCAATGCGTTCCAGTAAACAATGGCCTTCACCTTTGAATAAAGTATCACCCTGGTTGCGCCGTTATGATGGGGTGCAAAAACAGATTACAGAAAACGCGCCAGCTCGCTAATCAGTGCTTCACAGCGAGTAGTGTGGCTGGCAAATACTGCTCGATACACTGGTTTTCCATTCAGCTCTGTTTGCGAAAAAATCCCTTTCTTTACTAAGTCTGATAAATGAGGTTGTGGTGCTGTAAAACAGACAATGCCAGTGGGCGAACACTGTGCCCACCAACCAGGTTGCTGATTGATAAAGCTGGCAAATTGACGCGCCTCATCCAACTTTGTTTGAAGTTGACTGGCTAAGCCGGTTTTACCCAGCGTTTTAATTGTTAACCACAAAGGCAGCAACAGCTCACCACCATATGACCCTGGCAACACATCGCGAGGTGATTGCGTTAAATATTGGGTAGAAAAGGGTGTGGTTTTTAACCTTTGCTGATACATCAGTAGGCCGCTTGGTCGGGGTTGACCAAGACTTTTGTGCGGATCAAAACACACTGAATCAGCTTGTCCTAGTTGTTCTGCGTCAAGCGGACTATTGTCAATCAAACTCAAAAAGCCCCCCCACGCTGCGTCAATATGCAACCAGCACGGAATTTTCTGACTAATGTTTTTAATGGCAGTAATGTCGTCCAGTTGTCCGCTACTGGTGGTACCCGAGGTCGCTACAATTGCCATAGGAGCTTGCTGCTTACAGGCTGTTTCCAGCGCTGTGATATCCATTTGCTGCATTGAATTTGATGCGATTAGTTGGAGATCCAAGCCAAGCATGTCGCACGCCTTGGCGATCGAATAGTGCGACTGGTCGCTGGCATAAACCCGTTTTGAATTATCACCGTATTTTTTTCGTGCCTGCCATAACGCATCCAGATTGCCATAGCTACCTCCATGCGTAGCATGACCTGATTTTTGTCCAAATAACGGACAGAAGAAAGCAAATACATCGCTCTCTAGCATGCTGAGTTCGGGATACAGCTCTGGTGAAAGTAGATTGCCTTGATGCAGGCTCGCTAACAGCTGTCCTAATGCCGCAGTTTCATTCACCGCCGGTGTCATATGTCCAGCCCAATTTGGCAGGTTGTGGCGCTGTGCAGCGGACAAAATGAGGTCAATTTGTCTTATAAGTTGCAGACGTTGATCGTCATCCATATTCATGAGATGTATAAATTGGCTTAGTAAATCCTGCAGCAAAGTCGATAATGCAATTTGTTGATCACTCATCTGAGAACAACCCCACCATCAGGGAAATCATTCAGCTGTTGATAATGAACAACATAGGTCTCAACCGGATGTTGTTGAAAAAGCGCCTGAAACCCTCGGTCGATAATGCTGTTTTCACTCAACACATGAATGTCGCCAGTTGTGACGGGGGCACATTTGATAAGAATTAATTTACTTTGAGCGTGTTGCTGGGTAAACCAAAGCGCCAGACTGTCTGAGGTAATATCCCAGCTTTGCTTGAGTTCATCGGCTTGCAGTAATTGATCGTCTGGTAACCAAATCGCCAGTTGACCACGGATGGGAGCTTCGGCCGGTGTGTTTATGGTAATGGCAGCAGGCTGCAGCGCATGTAATAAAAGCCCGTATTGTGCCATCGCCAGCAGCGCCATATGGTGTGCATGTTGATCATCAAACTTATGCAATGCCTGAGACTGACGAACCATGTCAGCAAAAGGCCCGCCACCGGGAACGATCACTACCGAATCATTTTCTGCATATTGTGATAACAGTGTTAACCAGGATTTAAGTTCTGCTGAGTGATATAGACTGCCGCCCAGTTTCACAATAAGCATTTAGCGTAAGGACTCCACCAATGCGAGCATGGCAGCGGCTTTGTCAGCAACTTCCTGAAACTCCGACTCCAGTTCGGAATCGGCAACAATGCCACCACCTGCCCAGAATCGCAGCCGATTATCGCTGAATACCAGAGTACGTATGGTGATGTTGCTGTCCATATTGCCATCAAAGCCAATGTAGGCGATGCTGCCACAATACACGCCACGCCGATTTGGTTCGAGTTCTTCGATAATTTCCATGGCGCGTAATTTAGGTGCACCTGTAATGGAACCTCCGGGAAAGCAGGCGCGTAACAAACCGACACTGTTTTGATCGGTGGCTAAAGTCCCGGTAATGGTACTGACCAGATGATGGACTGTAGCAAAAGATTCCAGTGCAAAAGGGGTGGGAACTGAGATTGAACCCGGCTCACACACTTTACCCAGATCATTACGCAGTAAATCGACAATCATCAGATTTTCTGCACGATCTTTAAGACTGTCTTGTAATTGTCTGCCAAGCAATCTGTCGCGTTCTGGATTATTGAGATCGCGTGGACGGGTACCTTTAATGGGTTTGGTTTCAACTTGTTTATTTTTGACTCGCAATAGTCGCTCAGGCGAAGAGCTTAAAACCGTCGCGTCTGGGGTGGAGAAAAAAGCCGAAAATGGGGCGGCATTCTGTTTGCGTAATTGCTGATAGGCAATCCATGGATCGCCTTTGGCAGCTATCTCATAACGCTTTGCCAGATTGACCTGATAACAGTCGCCTTCGGTAATATAAAATTTTATTTTTTCAAAGGCCGTCTGATAAGCCGTTTGATCCAGATTACAACGTAATTCACCAGTGACGTTAAAACTTGTTGAGTCAGCTTTTTTGGGCTGTTGTAAGCGGCTTAGCAAGGCAGACCAATTGCGCTGAGTATCAGGATTTACTCCATAACTGACTAGCCAGCAGCGCTGTTGTTGATGATCATTTACTACAGCCCAATCGTAAATCCCAACCGCCATTTCCGGAATCTGTTCCGCATCAATGGCCAGTGCTGGCAACTGCTCGATTCTCCGCCCTAAATCATAACTGAAGTAGCCAATGGCACCGCCACAAAAAGGCAAGTCGGTTGTAGGTTGAGCGTATTGCTGCAACACTGATTGCAGCAGAATAAATGGATCACCGCTGGATTGTTGAATATCAGTATCCCGATATTCAATGATCGTATTTTGATCGCGTGTTTGCAGGGTAATAAACGGATCAGCTGCGATAATATCGAAGCGGCCATTTTCTCCTTCAGTCATTGTACTATCCAGAAAAACTGCCCATGGCAGATCACGGATGGCGGCAAACAGAATGTCACTATCTATTTGATAGGGCAGCTCAGCACATAAGGGAGGCAAATGAGAAGTCATCACGGTATTTTACGTGAACTGCCTCTGGGCCAGAAGTGCAAGAGCGCTGGCAGGAGCATAAGCTGCAGCGTTGTCATGTGCTCCAAGCAAAGAATCAAAATCCACATAAGTACGGTTTAAGCGGTTGGCAATCAGTTTAACAATAAAGCGTCCGGTACCGGCTCCGATTATCGGTGCTTGTTGGTTAAATTGGCTATGCGCAGACAACACCTGTAAACAGGCGTTATGGATCTGCTGTAATTGTTGTTCCGTGAACCATAATGCAACATTGTGCCATTCTGCTGCAGAAAATAAACCGGCATCGGTACCCAGCATTCTGGCCAATCTGCGTTGGCAGTTTTCAAGTTGCCAATCGTTACCATCAGCACTTTTATCGTTCATTTGTGCTGCACTTAATTCATCGAGGATGCGCCAGCAATCGCCTGTGGTTGCAAAGACTTCAGCGGTGACGTTTTGCCAATGACCACGAAACGGCAACTGCTGACTGACGGCCATTAACGGTGTGCGAATAACGCCGGTATACAACAGTTCACCGCTGCGTAATCGGCCTTGATCATCATAGGCGGTTAATTGTGGAGCCGAATCATCGATAGTAATAATGTCAGTCGTGGTACTGCCACAATCGATCAATAGGGCTGTTGAATACTGGGTTGTGACAAATTGTGCACTGGCTAGCCAGTTCATTGAAGCTACTTTATCCCAATGAGTACGGGCCTCTTCCTGACTTAACCAGCCGTCTTGACTGAAAACAGATAACCGATCAGTCGGAAAGTATTCAGACATACAGGACAGAATTTCTGAGACGCCGCTGGCCCTGTCTGCAAAACAATCAGCCAGTTCTCCAGTCATGGTGATCAGTTGCTGATCCAGTTCGTTGTTCAAAGTGTCGATGGCTAACCTGATGGCTTTGCGCAAAGCATCTTTACCTAGCCAAAGCGGGCATGGCAGTTCAATGGCCTGCAACAGTTGACCTTCAGTGTCACACCGAACCACCTTTAGATGTGCCCCACCTATGTCCCAACCCGTGAAACAACCTTTCTCTTGTCTATGCATATTGCGCTTCTTGTTGATCCAAACGTTGTAAATGCTGCCATAACGGCAGGGCGGGGTTGTGCAAGCCGGTCGCAGACAAGTTCACATAAGCCGTCGTCAGCCGGGGATTGATATCCACTACCACCGGACCCTGATTGCTTAAAATAAAGTCGATACCGACGTAGCCGGATAACCCAGCAATACTCTGGTGGATCTGGTTGGCAAGCTGCATTGCCTGCTGTTGGCTGAATTGTTGTGTAGCATCACTGTTAGTGACGCATTCATGAAAGACAAATTGTTGTGCTTGTTGTTCGATTAATTGTTCATTAATTGACAGCAGTTGAATGTTTTCTTCATCGACATAAATACTGATACTTAATATAGCGCCTTCAATATAGGGCTGGACGATCAATTTGTCCCGACGCTTTTGTGGTAAGGAAAACAAATACGCCCGAGTTTGCTCCAAAGAATCGAATTTGAATGTATCCAGACAACCTGCGCCATCCTGTGGTTTGACGATATAAGACTGGTTCATCAAACATTGATCCAAAAGTGCATTATTGGCCGAGAAGCTGGTTGGAGTGGGAATGTTTGCGGCTTGCAGCTGATGATAACTGCGCAGTTTGTCGCTACACACCATGGTCGCTTCAGCTGTGCAGCCCAGATAGGTTTTGCTGGCGTCGCTAACTTGTTGTTGCAATGATACGAGCGTGTTGTCGGTTTCTGGTGCAATCAGTAAAAAAAATTGATGTTCACGTATACAGGTGTGCCATTGATGTTCAAATTCCTGCCGGTTGGCGCAACTGCGAATGGTAATTCTCTGCGTGTTTGTCAGCCACTCTGGGGGAGTCAGGCGTGTATCTTGCAAAATAGTGATATGAATATGACTGAGCCGCAGCAGATCCTGCACAATGGCATGAAGCATCATCTCGCCTTCGTGTGCGAGGGATTCGGGTAACAGTTCATCACACAATGCACCACTGGTGATATGCTCGTAGACGACTAAATTCATTTTTCTGAGGTTAATAAAAGAAGTGCTGATTATACCGGTCATTGATCTAATGGGGGGCAAGGTTGTGCATGCCCAAGGCGGTCAACGAGATCTTTATCTGCCACTTAAGTCACAACTCACCTCCAGTGTTTATCCGAATGCAGTAATAAAACAGTTATTGATGTGGTTTCCGTTTACGGATATTTACATAGCGGATCTTGATGCAATTGAAACTGGCAAAATAGATAAAGCCTTTTATCTGCAACTGCACCAGCTTTTTCCACAATTAACTATCTGGCTGGATGCGGGGATCCGCAACCTGGATGATTGGCTATTTTGGCATGAGATCGTAAATATCAAACCGGTATTGGGAAGTGAGAGTCTCGAAGATCTGGATTTATTAAAGCAGCTTCAGCCAACAGAATTTATCTTGTCTTTGGATTTTAGGCAGGGAAATTTATTGGGGAAATTTGATTTACTCGAACAAAGTGATTTATGGCCTGAAAAAATCATTGTTATGAGTTTGGATACGGTGGGAAGTGACAGTGGGCCGGATAGGGAATTATTAAACAAAATACAATTGCTTAAACCAAACGCTAAGTTAGTCGCAGCGGGTGGTGTACGGGGAAAACAAGACTTAACAGATTTGGCAGAAACAGGTATCGAAGGTGTGCTGGTTGCCAGTGCGTTGCACAAAGGCAAACTTAGCGTCGATACAATACGCCAGATAATGAACTGAAAATGCCACCCCGAAGGGTGGCATCTGCATCAGGCTAAAACTTACTTAGCACCAAATGGGTGTTCAGAAGCTTTGTATTGTGCAACAACGTCAGCCGCTTTAGGCTCACGAGCTACTGCACGTTTGATAGCTTCTTTAGTTGCACGGTAGTTCCAGTCCTGGATTTTTTCATCACTGTCAGCTGTTGGTGAAATGAATACACCAACGCAGATGAAGCAATCATCAGCTTCACTAAGAGGGATAGTGCCATCTTCAACACACTCAGCAACCGCAACAGAAACACCACGTTGTGCAGGGCCAAACATTTGCACAGCTTGTTTCATGTTTTTGATGGTTACTTTGTTGAACATAACTGTGGCTGGTTTGACCATCAGGTTAGGTGCAACCACAGCCAACAGGCCGTTAACACCTTGTTTCTGGTCGGTCATAGTGCGGCAGAAAGCATCTTCTGCTGCTGAACCACGTGGGCCCATTAATAAGTCAATGTGAGCAACG
>NZ_JAUSCC010000066.1 GCF_030651745.1 Methylophaga sp. | reverse complement strand
ATCCGCAGCAGTTGCACAGATTAGTGGCGCTAAAGATGTGCGCATGGAACAAGTGACCAGTTTGCCGATGTTATCAATTAATCCGCAGCGAGAACATCTGACCCTGCTTGGACTGGACATTGCAACCTTACAAAATGCCTAGCAAATGGTCATTGGCGGTCAGGATCTGGGGCTGATTTATGAGGGCGATAAACTCTTCCGGCTGGTGATGCGGCTCGATAAACAATTACGCCGAGATGTTGATTCACATTCTTCTAACTTTGCTGCAAAAGTAGAGGTGCAAATCCACCACCCGGTGTACGTAAGTTGGTAGCTTGACCTCGATAAAGTCTTGCTGCAGCAAGTAATAATTCCCCTCGGTAAGTATACAATCGCACATCAACCTTAAGCATTTCACGTTCGTTATCAACCATCACAACACGTTCTGAGGGTGGCACATAGGCCTGTGCAACATAATCACTTTCAAGAATACGTGCAAATGTGCTTTTGGTCAGCTTGCTGCCGCGATAGACACCCTTGCTGCCATGACCTGCCACCGGTTTAAAAAACCACTGCCGCCGTTGTTGCCAGAGTGATTGCTCATCATGGGCGGTAACCTGAATGGTGTGGGGAATACCCTTTTTTAAAAGTTCAGCATTTTCAGTACTTAACCCCCAATCTAGTAGAGTCTGCTGATCTGACATTAAGGCCAAGTTTCGCTTATCAGCAAATAGGGCGTGTGTATAAGGATTCGGGGTGATAACTGCTCCACATTCTAACCAAGCAAAACGCAAAGCAGCATGTTCAGGTGCATCTAGTCCAAAGTCGACCAGACGGTTGTAAACCAAATCGATTTTCTGGTTATCACCATACAAGACTCCTGATTCGTATTTGAGATCCGTTGGTGAAAGTATGACGGCATCAATGCCATGTTGGATGAATAGCTGTTGCGCGAGTTTGAACTCCGGATAGAGATGTTGTTCTTCCGGTGCATCGTCGATGATTGCAATTCGCTCAGGTTGTCCGCTACCTCTCTGGGCCCGCCATTCACTTATAAATTGCGCAATGACTGCTTCATCGAAATCTTTTGCCCAAGACGCCTGTGTATTGCCGCTACAACATTTTAGTTGGGCGCGAGTCAGGATGGCATTAAGAAAAGCGCCACCGGCATTGGTATTGATTTCGATAAGACGAGGACCATCCTCACTGAGGTGGAAATCATAGCCCATAAAAGCGCCTACTGGACCGGGATTATGCCGTGCACTCTCAGGTGCCCAAGACATGATCTGTTGCTGATATTCTGCAAGTGAAGCAGCGGATTCGATTGCCTTAACAATCGCCTGCATTTGTTCAAGATCAGAACTTGGAACAAAAATCGCGGCATTTGAGAAGAATTGGCGCATGCCCGAAGTAGACAGGATGCCTTCAGCGTTATCACCCAATTGGTTGTTGAGATCGCGAATAATCGCTGACCAATCTAGAGTAACGCAGGTACAGTGATGGTTTAGCCGTTGTGATCTTGTCTGCTCTTGAGAACTATCGATTTTTTTCATTGATTCTCCTCTGTCGGAAAACGTTATATTAATGTCCAACGGTTAACTTTAAATCATAGGTGTTTAGTTTGATTAGTGACCGTTATTGCAATCTTTACCAGCCTGCTTAAAGCCCCTTTGTTGGACGTCCTCTATAGTTAAACAGGATGAAC
>NZ_JAUSCC010000065.1 GCF_030651745.1 Methylophaga sp. | reverse complement strand
CCGTTGCGGGTACTACCACCAGCTTTCTTATGAGCCATGTTAAATCCTCTTTAAATTTGTCAAATCTTAGGCAGTGATGCCAGTGATTTCGATTTCTGTATAAGATTGGCGATGTCCCATCTGTTTCCGATGGTGCTTACGACGACGGAATTTGATGATTTTGACTTTGTCCGCACGACCAACTGAGGCCACTGTTGCTGTGACTTTTGCGCCGTCTAAGAAGGGTGCGCCAACTTTAATGTCTTCGCCTTCACCGATCAATAAAACTTCACCCAGTTCAATGGTATCACCCACTTCACCTGGCAATTTTTCAACGCGGAGCTTTTCGCCCTCTTTAACACGGTACTGCTTACCACCAGTCGCGACAATAGCGTACATCGCTTTCTCCAAAAAAATAAAATGTTATTGTGGGTAACCCAACAAAAGACCGAGAATTTTAACTGCTTTCTACTTACAGATCAAATGCAAATTGAATTATTTGCGAATCACCGTAACCCATGAGAAAGTACGCGTTTAATTAATTTAGACAGGCAGACAAACGCCCCGTGGATATACAATCCATTTACGCACTTATCCAACAGGATATGGATGCAGTTGACGCAATGATACAACATCGGCTGCAATCAGATGTTGTATTAATCAATCAGCTAGGACATTACATCATCAATAGTGGCGGCAAACGCTTGCGCCCGGCTATTGCTTTGTTAAGTGCCCGAGCTTGCAATCATCAGGCAACTGCGCACATTAATCTTGCAACGATTATCGAATTTATTCATACCGCGACCCTGCTGCATGATGATGTGGTTGACAACTCAACTCTGCGCCGCGGCCAGGAAACTGCCAATAGCGTTTGGGGAAATGAAGCCAGTGTATTAGTAGGCGATTTTCTCTATACCCGCGCATTTGAAATGATGGTGGAACTCGATTCGATGCGTTTAATGAAGATCCTTTCGCATACCACCAATGTGATTGCTGAAGGTGAAGTTTTACAATTATTAAATGTACATGATGCTGATACCACCGAAGAACGCTACTTGCAGGTGATTCATCATAAAACCGCCAAATTGTTTGAAGCGGCAGGTCAGTTAGGCGCTTTAATCAGCAACGCATCTGATGAAATTGAAATGGCTTTGGCTCAATACGCAATGCACCTTGGCAGCGCTTTTCAGTTGGTGGATGACTTGCTTGATTACAGTGCTTCAAGCGAGACCATCGGTAAAAATATTGGTGATGATCTGGCTGAAGGTAAACCGACATTGCCTCTTATTTATGCCATGCAGCATGGCTCTGCGGCCCAATCCGCCATCATTCGTGAAGCGATTGAAAAAGGCCAACGCGATAAGATCAATGACATTATTGAGATTATCCACAGTTCCGGAGCCATTGATTACACTGCGGCAGCAGCACGTAAAGAAGCTGAACAGGCTAAGGCCATTCTCGACATAGTTGCAGATTCTGAATACAAAACGGCGTTGATAGGCCTTGCCGATTTTGCAGTTTCGCGTGAATTTTAGTTCAACCTATGATCTTTATTGCTTATGTTTATCTAATGCGGCTTGCTTAGGCTGACAACTATGGCTGAAATCTATAAATATCATATGTTTATTTGCACGCATCAGCGTGATGATGGCACAGATTATTGTGAAGAACACGGCGCGCAGTCACTGCGTGACTATGCCAAACAACGTGTCAAAGAACTCAATTTAAAAAAAGTCCGCGTAAACAACTCCGGCTGCCTGAATCGCTGCAAACTTGGCCCGATAATGGTGATTTATCCAGAAGGCGTCTGGTATCAATATCATGATAAAGCGGATATTGATGAGATCATCGACAGTCATCTGGTGAACGGAAAAATTGTCGAGCGGCTGTTAAAATGACACCGCAGCAATATTGCCGGGATAAAGCGGCAAAAAGCGGTTCAAGCTTCTACTACAGCTTCCTTTTTTTACCCGTAAAAAAACGTGATGCCATCATGGCTTTGTATGCTTTTTGCCGGGAAGTTGACGATGCCGTCGATGAAATCAGTGATCCAATGGTTGCCACCCAAACCCTTGCCTGGTGGCGTCAGGAAATATCAAGAACCTTTAGCGGACAAGCCACACATCCGGTTGGTAAAGCTTTAGCTGATACCTTGCAAGATTTTGATCTGCATGAAGAATATTTCCACGAGATCATTGACGGCATGGAAATGGATTTAAGCCAACATCGTTATCCAGCCTATAAAAACCTAGCCTTATATTGTCACCGTGTTGCCAGTGTTGTCGGCCTGCTTTCAGCACAGATCTTCGGTTT
>NZ_JAUSCC010000062.1 GCF_030651745.1 Methylophaga sp. | reverse complement strand
TTTGGTCATGGACGGCACTATGTACGTTCATACAGCGTTCCCAAACATCGTTTTTGCTCTTGACCTGAACAACGATGGCGCCATCATCTGGAAATATGAGCCAAAACAAAACTACGATGAAACTGTACCAGTCATGTGCTGCGATACCGTTAACCGTGGTCTGTCTTATGGCGATGGCAAAATCTTCCTGAACCAAGCTGATACAACACTTGTTGCATTAGATATGAAAACGGGTGAAGTCGTTTGGTCTGACAAACGTGATGATCCAAAAGTTGGCGCAACCAGCACAGCGGCTGCTCACGTATTTAAAGACAAAGTCATCGTTGGTATCTCAGGCGGTGAATTTGGTGTTCGTGGTTATGTTCAAGCTTATGACTTCGACGGTAACGTGAAGTACAAAGCGTACAGTGTTGGTCCTGACGATGAAATGTTAGTTGACCCAGAAAAAACCATGTCTATGCTGAAACCAGTTGGCAAAGATTCTTCATTGAAATCTTGGCAGGGTGATCAGTGGAAAATCGGTGGTGGTACAACTTGGGGTTGGTATTCTTATGACCCTGACCTGAACCAGTTCTACTATGGTACAGGTAACCCATCTACTTGGAACCCAGTACAACGTCCAGGCGACAACAAATGGACAATGACACTGTTTGGTCGTGATTTAGACACCGGTATGGCGAAATGGGTTTACCAAATGACGCCTTACGATGAGTGGGACTACGATGGTGTTAACGAAAACATCCTGGTAGACCAAAAAATCAAAGGCAAAATGCGTAAAATGTTAGTGCATTTTGACCGTAACGGTTTTGCATACACCATGGATCGTGAAACAGGTGAATTGTTGGTTGCTGAAAAGTTTGATCCAGCAGTTAACTGGTCTAACGGCGTTAACCTGAAAACTGGTTTACATGATCGTGTAGCGAAATACTCTACCGCTCGTAACGGTGAAGACGTCAACACCACTGGTATCTGCCCAGCAGCATTGGGTACAAAAGATCAACAGCCAGCGGCATTCTCACCACGCACTGGTCTGTTCTATGTACCTACCAACCATGTTTGCATGGACTACGAACCATTCGAAGTTGAATACGTAGCTGGTCAACCATACGTTGGTGCAACATTAAGCATGTACCCACCTGAAGGCAGCACGCATTTAGGTAACTTCATTGCTTGGGATGCTCGTGAAGGTAAAATCGTCTGGTCAAACCCAGAGCGCTTCTCAGTCTGGTCAGGTGCGTTAGCAACTGCCTCTGATGTTGTGTTCTACGGCACACTGGAAGGTTTCCTGAAAGCAGTTGATGCTCAATCAGGTCGTGAACTGTGGAGATTCAAAACAGCATCAGGCATTATCGGTAACGTTAATACCTACAAACACAACAACAAACAGTATATTTCAGTACTGTCTGGTGTAGGTGGTTGGGCTGGTATCGGTATGGCTATCCCAAGTTTGGAAAGTGATTCAGACGGTCTGGGCGCAGTTGGTGCATATCGTGCACTGTCTAGCTGGACTAACCTGGGTGGTATTCTGAGCGTATTTAGCTTGTAAGACCATTAAGTGTATTAAAAAATATACTTAAGTTAGACTAAAAAACCCGGTATCTTAAAAAGATGCCGGGTTTTTTTTTGAACAAAAACGGCATATGAAGTGTCACACTTATTCCCATAAGAAATAAGGAAGAGAGAATGATAAAGCTACAGAAAATGGCAATCCTGGCATCTGCATTACTGGGTGCATCGTTTGCAGTCAATGCAGAAAATTTGAAACCATTACCCGGACAAGAAGTATTAAGGGTCTGCGCTGATCCGCACAATATGCCGTATTCAAATAAAAACAAGGAAGGTTTTGACAATAAAATTGCTGAACTGTTAGGTAAAGAATTAGGAATTCCAGTCGAATATTACTGGTTCCCGCAACGAATCGGCTTTGCCCGAAACACCATTCAGAAAGAACATCCTGAACGTACCGGCTATATGTGTGATTTAGCCATGAGCGTTCCTGAAGATGGTGGTCCGATGATGGCTACAAAACCCTATTTCAGCTCTATTGAAGTTATCGCTTACCGTAGTGGTGAAGGCTATGAAATCACTAAATTAGCTGATCTCAAAGAAGTCGATGCCAAACATGGCCCATTAAAAATCGGTTTATTTGATCGAGCCGTAGCTACCAAACCTATTATAGATATGGGCTTGGCAGACAGAATTCAGTATTACCAATTGATGAGTGGCGATGTGAATGCCAGCGGTGGTCGTGCAATACAAGATCTGGCCGCCGGTAAAATTGATGTGATTCCTATGTGGGGGCCGGTTGCCGGTTATGAAGCCTCGATTTCAGAGGTACCGATTACGGTTCACCCGTTAAATGAATTAGGTCAGGCACATGTCTTTAGTTTCAGTATGGGAACCCGCCGTACCAATAAGGCCTGGAATGCTTTGTTAAATGAGTTTATTGATAAACATCAGGATGAGATCACTGCAATCATTGCTGAATATAATCTTCCTTCATTGGAGAACGTCAGTCCGACTCCGGCAAAACGTGCACATAAAGATGATTAATCAGTAAGTAGATAAGTTCTAAAGTTGAATCAATGGAGGCTACAAAACAGTAGCCTCCATTATTTTTATCAGGTTATCGTTAATTTTTGCTGCAAATTCTGCCTGTCTTTTATCAGATACTTTTTCATCCATTAGCCTTGTTCCAATAATGACGCCTGCATGACTTTCACGAACGGTAATGATGCAAGGCATATCATTAATCAATTGTTCGTTAATCAGCATCATTTCTTTGGCGTAAGTGATATTGCAAAAGCTAATGACAATGGACAGCGGAAAATCCGAATCACCGCGTTCCCGGATCGCTGAACCGATTTCACTTTTGTGAATAATGCGGTAGTTATATTCCGAAATGGCTATATCCAGATTTTCCAAGGTTTCCTGGTAAGTATATGGACTATTTTTTTCAATTATTCGGTTAGTATTCGTGGGCTGACATGCGATAATAAAAAACATACTGGAAATCAAAATTCCAGGAATCTTTAAATGATCAATTAGAGTCATAAACATATAAAAATAATAATGTTGAAATATAAGTAAAAGCATAACACCTATAAAAAAATCGTGAGGTAACAAACAGTGAGAAGCAACCAATACGTCGTGTTTTTGCTCGGATTAATGCTGCTGATAAGTGGTAAAGCATTTGCAGCACCGGGCATGTCGGAAATTAATAACGAGTTATTTGATAAATCCCACCTAAAAAATATTGATCAGCCGGGCGTGCTGAAGTATGAGTTTTCTAAAACCAGCTTTGTCGATGGTGATTACAACGATACGATTGATGTCATCGTCAAAAATATTCGTAATACCGGCCGGGCAGACACCTATTTTGAATTTTTTACCGGTCCAAACAAACGTCCTTATGAGGAACGCCTGGATCAACGTGGCAATAGTGTATTTGTATTGTTTCTTGAATATGATGTTCATGAAATGAAACGTTTAACCGGTGGCGAATGGCGTTATTTCCAAAGATTGATTCGTTGGTCGTTTGCTGAAGGTGCAGAAAAAAAACAGGTTGAAGTAGATTATAACGGTGACAAAGTGAAGGCTTGGCAATATACCGTGCAGCCTTACATTAAAGATCCGAAGAATGATCGTTATAAATTGTATTCATCCAAATACTATATTTTTACGTTATCTGAAGAAATTCCTGGTGAGATTTATGAAATAAAAACCGTGGTTCCAGATGGTAAAACCTGGAAAGAAGGCGAACCGGTATTGGTAGAAGAAAAAATTACCTTTACTGGTTTTGAACCAGAATAAAGCCAACTACGTTGATGACTAAATTTAAAACGGGCCTTAGAGCCCGTTTTTTTAAATGAAAAGACTTTTTAAAAAACTGCAAACCATTCAAGGCGCTTTACGCTTCCATGAGCTGAGCTTCGTGGTCTTGATCGTCATGACGGCATTAATGAGTTTTAACTGGGCTTTCGCCTGGCAAAAAAGTTCACAGGAATCTTTACGCTTAAGCTCGATGAATACCCATGTACAGCATCTTCGGGGGGATTTGTATCGTCAGCTTAAAGAAGTGTTCGACGTGGTGTTTTTAAACGATGTGCTTGCGATTGATGAGTATTATCAATTTCGCAATCAAATTGACGGCTATTTATTACGATTGAAAGCGTTGGCACATTCACCTACAGAAGAAATTCTGATTGTTAGAATCGAATATGCCTACAACAAGTTTTATCAGGAAACCAGCCGCTTTCTTGATATAGAAGAGCTTAGTAAAGAAGACAAACTTTGGCTGGATGAACAGCTCGAAGAGCAAACCTTTCGTCAGTTGGAAATGGTTTTCAGTGATATCGAAAATTATTTGCGACAACAGCAATTGCAATTAACCGCCTCTGATGAACGCATGTTTGGCAAAATGATCATCAGTGAAGCGTTGCCGATCATTCTGGCGTTGATTTTACTGAGTATCTCCAAATGGTTTGTCCGTCGGAATATGCTGGCACCGCTTAGAAATGTAACTAAGGGCGCTAAAATTATCAGTACTGGTGACTTCAAACACCATATTCCCTTAAAAGGTTTGGAGGAATTACAGCGGTTATCTCAAGCCATCAATACCATGGCTGATGAACTGGCGAGCAGCCGTGATCAATTAATCGAAACCAAAAAACAAGCTGCACTGGGCGAGTTGGTCCCGTTGGTGGCGCACAATATACGTAACCCATTGGCAGGTATCAGAGCGGCTGCACAAGTATCCATTGAAGAGGCAAATGAGGAAAGCCGAGTTGTGCTGCAGGATATTATTGTTGCCGTCGATAGACTGGAAAACTGGGTAACGTCCTTATTGATGTATTTACATCCTTTAAAGCCGCATTTGATTCACGTTACGCTGACAGAACTAACGGATAATGCATTATCGCTGATAGAGTTACAGCTAAAAGAAAAGTCTATTCAATTACAACGTCATGGCTGGCAAAGCACGGCTCGTTCACTCAATATAGATAATAATCTGATGGAGCAGGCCATTTTTAACTTGATTCAAAATGCGATCGAGGCATCTCCGGCAAACTCAACGATTGATATCCACTATTGGGAAAGTGCAGAGCAAGTGGGATTGCATATCGATGATCAAGGGACTGGATTTACCAAAATATCACCAGTGAAAACCAGTCAATTACATAAAAAACTGAATTATGGCCTGGGTATTCCATTTGCTCAGAAGGTTATCAAACAGCATCAGGGCCAATTAGCTTTTGAAACAAATTTGCAAGGTGGGGCGAGGGTTTCACTGACATTAAAGACCATTGATGAGCAGACTTTTTAATAGGACGTTATATGCTTAATTTTTTACTCATAGAAGATGAAAGCCTGTTTGCAAAATCGGTTAAACGCAGACTTGAACGTGAAGGCCATCAAGCCAAAATCGCAGATAACATCAGCACCGGACAAAAACTGTTACAGAGTGAATCGCCAGATATTTTGCTGTTGGATGTCAGACTTCCCGATGGCAACGGTTTAGATTTATTAGCCGAAATTCGTGCTAAGGGTCATCCATTACAAAGTCTCCCTGTGATTGTGATGACCGCTTATGGTGAGCTGGAAGACGCTGTCAGTGCCATGAAATTTGGTGCGTCAGACTATCTTAAAAAACCCGTCGATCTTGATGAGCTCATGCTGACAATTGATAAGGTGGAGCGTAATCATGCCATTAAACGTCAGTTACAGTTCGCCGAACAACGTGCCCAAAAAACGCATCAGCAGATAAATCTTATCGGCAGTAGTCAGCAAATCATGGCTATTCGGGAGCAGGCGAAACAACTTTCAGAATTGATGGATAAAAATAAAGATACCACTCCTGTGGTATTAATTACCGGTGAAACTGGTAGTGGTAAAGGGGTCTTAGCGCGATATTTCCATCAAATCAGTCAGCGAAATGATCGGCCATTTGTACATGTTGATTGTGCCGCTTTACCGGAGGACTCGGTTGAAGCTGAGTTATTCGGACAGGAAAGTATTGCCATAGATGCCACACTTAAAGCCCGTCCTGGGCTTATTGAGGTTGCTGAAGACGGCATTTTGTTTCTGGATGAAATTGCTGAGTTATCACTGTCTACCCAGACGAAACTGCTTAATGTCATTGAAAGACGTCAACTGCGCAGGTTGGGCTCAACCAAAGAAATACCCGTAAATTCCCATGTTATTGTTTCAACCAATCGCGATTTACATCAACTAGTTGCTGCAGGTGAATTTCGTGCGGACCTGTATTTTCGCCTGAATGTTGTCGAGATAGAGCTTCCCCCATTAAGAGAGCGACAGCAGGATATTGCCGAGTTGGCGCAGTTTTTTATCGAGCAATTTGCCAAACGGTATGCTGTCGAACAGCCCCGACTGGCTTATGAAGCCATGCGGCAAATGCAGCAATATGAATGGCCAGGCAATATAAGAGAGCTGGAAAATGTGCTTGAACGCGCCGTTATGCTTTGTCAGCAAAGTGTGATTGAATTTAGTGATTTATCATTAAGGCCATTCACCAATGGTGATAATAATGAACAATCTTTATCAGAAATAGAAAAAATGACCATGGACGAGGTGGAGAAATATTTATTGGAGAATGCGTTAAACCGTAGTTCCGGTAATGTTTCCCGGGCTGCAAGGCAGCTTGGTTTGACCCGCATGGCCATGCGCTATCGCATGGAAAAATATAAGCTTTAAATTACTTAACTAATTTTAAACTGGGTTTGCCGCCAGTGATTTTTGTGACCGACTTAGATGGTTCCGTTGATGCTGGGGGCGGTGTTGGCGGTTCTTCTTCAGGAAAGAACATTCCCTCATTATTTTCCTTACCGTAAATTGCCTGAATGGCGATCACCGGAATGAATAAATCCATTGCTTTACCTGAAAATCTCGCCGAAAAGCTGACCCAATCATTATCCATATTCAGGCCATTTATAGCGTCAGGCGCAAGATTAAGCACAATACGAGCATCGCGAATATATTGTTCTGGAACCACCACTCCTTCATGATTGGTATTGACCAATAAATAGGGTGTGCATTGATTGTCGAGCAACCACTGGTAAATGGCTCTGATGAGATAAGGTCGTTGTGAAGACATGCTCATTAACGCATTCCCCTCTCCGCTGAACTTAAGCTGGCCTGAAAAGTGTCTCTATTAAATATTTTTTGTGCGTAACGTTCAACTGCTTTTGCTGAGTCAGGTAATTTTATGCCTAATTGTGGTAAACGCCACAATAGCGGCGCAATATAGCAATCAATCAGCGAAAACTCATCACTCATCAGAAAATCATTCTGTTCAAATAAGGGAGCCAGAACGGTTAGATCTTCACGTAAAGTCTTTTTGGCTTTAGTTGCCGGAGACTTATCCTTACCGATTAATTGAGGCCACAATGAAAACCAGTCGGTTTCCAGGCGATGTAACATCAGTCGCATTTGAGCTCTGGCGCCGGGATCATTAGGCATTAAAGACGGGTGCGGAAATCGTTCATCAAGATATTCCATAATGATCCGTGACTGGAAAATCACAATATCCCGGTCAAACAGGGTAGGGCCTTGAGCGTATGGATTTGCTGAAGCCACTTCTTCCGGCCAGTGACCATCAGCCAGTTCTATCAACTGACATTCAATTTGTTTTTCTTGTACAACGATACGGGCTTGGTGGCTGAATGGACATTGTACGTCTGAGTACAATGTCATCAGCGGTTTACGATTACGTGTTGTCATTTTGGCAATACTGCTTATATTTTTGGAATGTAGCGTTAGTGAACGTCTTTCCAGTAAGCTTTTTTCAGTGCCAATGCGATAACAAAGAAGATAGCAAGATAGAGTAAAACCCACTTACCTAATGCTAAACGCTGTAATTTGGATGGTTCACTGATATAGGCAAGAAAGTTGACCAGATCTCGGCTCATCATATCGTATTGACGAGGTGTCAGTGCGCCTTCTTTAACAACGCTTAAATGACCGGCATCATCAATCTTTTGATATCCCTGCTGCTCCCATAATACATGGGGCATACCTACGTCTTTAAAAGCAAGATTGTTGGTACCCATTGGGCGGGTTTCATCTGAATAGAAGGTCCGCAAATAGGTATAAAGCCAATCAGTTCCTCGCGCTCGTGCAATGACTGATAAATCGGGAGGTACCACACCAAACCAACGTTTAGCGTCTTCAGGACGCATGGCAATTTGCATGGTTTCCCCGATTTTATCGGTAGTAAACATCAAATTTTCGATAACCTGCTCATCGGTTAAGCCTAAATCTTTTGCCATGCGGTTATAACGCATCAGAGATGCGCCATGACAGCTCAGACAATAATTCATGAAGGTATGGGCGCCACGTTGTAAAGACGCTTTATCATTCAGGTTAAGATCGACTTTATCCAGTTTTGATGACGGGCCCGCAGCAAAGGCGAAAGTCGAGAACAGACTGAATATTGAAACGAGAGCAGCAAAAGTCAGATTTCTCATTTGTATGTCACCCTTTCTGGCACTGGTTTATCTTTATCGAATTTGGTGTAAATAGGCATCAGGATAAAGAAAGCAAAATACAGAACTGTAAAGATCTGTGCCAGCAAAGTATAAAGCGACGTTGCCGGCTGAGTTCCTAAGTAGCCTAACGCTAAAAAGCTGATAACAAATACGACTAGAGCGGTACGGAAATATGGACCTCTGTAGCGAATTGAACGGGTTTTGCTGCGATCCAGCCATGGCAGCAAGAACAGCATGACAATAGCCAGGCCCATCGCTATAACACCAAACAGCTTATCCGGTACGGCACGCAAAATGGCATAAAACGGCGTGAAGTACCACAAAGGTACAATATGTTCCGGTGTTTTTAACGGATCAGCCGGAATAAAGTTGTCTCTTTCTAAGAACCAGCCACCGAATTCAGGTAGATAGAACAGTACCAGTGAGAAGATAAACAGGAATACCACCACACCGACAAGATCTTTCACTGTGTAGTAAGGGTGGAACGGAATACCATCTAATGGTTTACCGTTTTCGTCTTTATGTTTTTTGATTTCGACACCATCAGGATTGTTGGAGCCAACTTCATGTAACGCCAAGATATGAGCAACTACTAAACCCAATAAGACGATAGGTAAAGCAATTACGTGCATGGCAAAAAAGCGATTTAATGTGGCATCGGCAACAACGTAGTCACCACGAATCCATAAGGCCAGGTCTTCACCTATAACAGGTAAAGCACCAAATAGAGAGATGATTACCTGAGCACCCCAATAGGACATTTGACCCCAAGGTAGCAAATAACCCATAAAGGCTTCAGCCATCAGCACGACATACAGCAGCATGCCGAAGATCCAGATCAGTTCACGTGGTTGCTTATAGGAACCGTACATCAAACCACGGAACATATGTAAGTAAATAACCACGAAGAAGGCGGAAGCCCCGGTGGAGTGCAGGTACCGAATTAGCCAGCCCCACTCAACGTCTCGCATAATATATTCAACCGAAGCAAAAGCGAGTTCTGCATCCGGTTTATAGTTCATGGTTAAAAAGATGCCGGTAATAATCTGTAAAACCAGAATCAATAAAGCCAGAGAACCAAAGAAATACCAAAAGTTAAAGTTTTTCGGTGCGTAGTATTCTGAAAGGTGTTCCTTCCACATTTTAGTCGCTGGAAAGCGAGCATCAATCCAATCCATCATCGACATTATGCGGCTCCTTTGGCGTCTTCACCAACGATGACTATGTTGTCACCCTGGAAATGGTAAGGGGGCACTTCAAGATTGGTTGGGGCTGGAACACCCTGATAAACACGCCCAGCTAAATCAAAACGAGAACCGTGACAAGGACAGAAAAATCCGCCTTTCCAGTTGGCTCCTAGATCATTTGGTGCGATTTCAGGGCGATAGGTTGGTGAACAACCTAAATGTGTACAGATACCCACCATAACCATGACATCTTTACGGATAGAACGCGTTTCGTTCTTAGCATAGTCAGGTTGCTGGGTTTGTTCACTTTGCGGATCACGCAGCTCATTATTCAATGAGGTGAGCGTGTTTAATACTTCTTCGGTGCGACGGAAAATCCAAACCGGTTTGCCGCGCCACTCGATGGTCAAGAGCTGACCTTCTTCAAGCTGGCTGATATCAATTTGCACTGGTGCGCCAGCAGCTTCGGCTTTAGCACTTGGCGCAATTGATGATACAAATGGGATGGCAACAGCCACCATACCCGCACCGCCTACTACACTAGCGGCGGCCGTTAAAAACCGTCTTTTGCCAGTATCTATAGAGTCGCTCATCAGATGAATATCCCCTGATATGTTATTTAATGTGAATCCAGCAGAGCATCAATGTCTCGGGATTGCTGAGATAAAACCAGTAAATTTTAGCATAGCAAGGAATGTTTTGGATCAAAAAAGCCCGCATTTTAGTGCGGGCTTTTAGGGGAGCTGATGTAGCTGGTAAATTACTCAGCTGCAGCTTGTTCTACTTTCTTAACTAAACGGCGTAAGGCACCTTTAGGATTTGAGTCTACAATGGCTTGCAGATTGGTAGGTTCGCCAACAATGATTGCGCCGCCCATACCTGCACCCCAATGTGGGTCACATTTGTAGAGGTAAACACCTTCTACAGTTAATGGTTTTGTTTGATAGTTTTCACCCATTTGTGAGATGAAACCTTCAGCGCCTTCAGGAATGAATTCTTGTTGGCCGCTTCCATCAGTAAAAGTAGTGTTGACCAAATGACCATTCATTTGTTGCCAAGAAACAGTGTCGCCCGGAGCGATTTTGACAACCAAAGGATCAAAGGCAGTCAAACTAGCGTTAACAACGTGATTCTCAGCCATTGCAGCAGCAGAAAATAAAGATGCTGCGCCAATTACTGCTGTCAACAATGATTTACCATATTTCATGAATATATCCTCTCTTTATTGAGTTATTTGCCTCAGTGCGGTGCCAGTCTCCCACAATGAACCTGAACACACACTGAACGCACTTAGCTACGTGATTTAACACGCAATTTTCTTGGCAATACCAGCACAAAAACGGCCAACTATACTGGCTGTTTATGGGATATGTCCATGCTAATTTGTAAATTTGTGTCAAATAACACAATGTCTTTTTCACGGGGAATGGCTTGACAAGTGCCTGAAATCTATAGGGTTGATAGCATGGCTGAAGGTAATTGGGAATTTAATTTTTCATGCTCATTCGCCGCATTGATTTGGGGAGATGGGGCAACTACCAATATATGAATGGCTGTTTTTTTTCTTGGAGCGATAAGACAACTTTAACCAAACGGTAATCGGTTTTTGTAACAGTTGATTGTTGCAAGTTAGTAAAACAGCAGTAATTTTTGGCCTGTAGCGGACTTAAGAAATACTCATAGTGAGACGTTAAGCAATTATAGAATCAAGAGTAAAAATGCCACAGACCGAAATAGTAATTTTTCGGTATAATCGAAAGGTTTAAAAGCTTGAAACTATTTTTTATTGCCGCATTTATAACCAGCGTTGTTTTTTGATTCATCTTTAGGGAGTAACCTCATGCCGTTTTATGAATATCGCTGTGATGCCTGTAATCATAACTTTGAAGCGCTACAAAAGATTAGTGATGATGCGCTGGTCGATTGTCCGGCCTGCCAACAACCCGCTTTGAAAAAACTGATTTCAGCCGCTGGTTTCCGGCTGAAAGGGCAGGGCTGGTATGAAACAGATTTTAAATCGGGTTCAAAGCGTAACCTAGCAGACAGTGGCTCGTCAGATAGCGCGCCTTCTGCAGGCCATACCTGTGGAACAGGATGCAGCCATTAGTGATTTAAATGCGTAAATATCTTATTGCAGGCCTGTTGGTCTGGATGCCCCTCGGTATTACTTTTTTAGTAGTCAGGGCTATTGTTGGCTTTTTAGATAAAAGCTTGGTGTTGTTACCAGATGCTTTTCAGCCAGATAGGTTGTTCGGTTTTAATATACCAGGCTTGGGAGTGGTCTTGGCGGTTGCACTGGTATTAGTCACCGGCATGATAATGGCCAACTTGCTGGGCCGTAGACTAGTAGCTTTTTGGGAGTCCCAGCTTGCGCGGATCCCGCTGGTCAGAACAATTTATTCTGCGATAAAGCAGATCATGGAAGCGGTGCTGGCCACAGATGGCAAATCGTTTCGCAAAGTATTATTGGTTGAGTATCCGCGTAAAGGTGTATGGAGTCTGGCGTTTATGACTTCAGATGATCTAGGTGAGGTGCAGGATAAGACTGCTGCCAATGTTATCAGTGTCTTTATTCCGACCACACCTAATCCGACATCTGGATTTGTGTTGATGGTGCCGGAATCGGACGTGATTGAATTGGATATGTCAGTGGAAGAAGGGCTGAAAATGATTATTTCGATGGGTGTAGTGGTGCCAAACTCAGAAGCCTATCGAAGAAAAGTCCAGGCCCAGCAAAGCGTAGAATAAAAAATCTCGGATATCCTTTGTGATAATGAAGGATGTAGTGTTGAACAGTATTTTTGGAATGTTGGAATAATTATGCGTAGCCATTACTGCGGCGATGTAAACGAAACTTTAATTGAACAGACGGTAACGGTGGCAGGTTGGATGCATCGTCGCCGGGATCATGGTGGAGTCATTTTTATTGATTTGCGCGACCGTGAAGGTCTGGTGCAAATCGTCTGTAATCCGGAAGATGCCGAGAGCTTTGCCATCGCTGAAAAGGTTCGTAGTGAATACGTGTTGCAGATTGAAGGTGTGGTTAATCCACGTCCTGCGGGCAGTGAAAACAGCGATCTAAAAAGCGGTAAAATCGAAATTATCGCTAAGCGAGTGACTATTCTGAATAGCTCTGAAACACCGCCATTTCCATTGACCGAACAAGCTGAAGTCAATGAAGATATTCGCTTGCGTCATCGTTATATAGACTTGCGTCGCCCTGAAATGCTGCAGAAGCTGCGCTTTCGTTCACAAATTATCCGTCAGTTACGTCAATACCTTGATAATCACGGCTTTATGGATATCGAAACGCCTATCCTGACCAAAGCTACACCGGAAGGTGCCCGTGATTATCTGGTGCCGAGTCGTACCCATCCAGGTGACTTTTTTGCATTACCACAGTCTCCGCAGTTATTTAAACAGCTGCTGATGGTTGCTGGTATGGATCGCTATTATCAAGTGGTTCGTTGCTTCCGTGATGAAGATTTACGTGCTGATCGTCAGCCGGAATTTACCCAATTGGATATTGAAACCTCTTTTGTTGAAGAAGAGGATTTAATGCAGTTGATGGAAGAAATGATCCGCGATCTGTTTGCCAATGTTTTAGAACAGGCATTGCCGAATCCATTCCCGAGAATGACCTATGCAGATGCCATGGATCGTTTCGGTAGCGATAAACCGGATCTGCGTATTCCTCTGGAATTGGTTGATGTCAGTGATTTGATGCAAGGGGTTGATTTCAAAGTCTTCTCAGCTCCGGCAAACGATGATAACGGTCGTGTAGCCGCTTTACGTATTCCGGGTGGTAATTCATTAAGCCGTAAGGAAATTGATGATTACACCAAGTTTGTCAGTATCTACGGTGCCAAAGGTCTGGCATATATTAAAGTCAATGATCTTGCTGCTGGTCGTGAAGGCTTGCAATCACCGATTCTGAAATTCCTGCCAGATGACGTGGTGGAAGCGATTCTGCAAAGAACCGCTGCCGAAACCGGCGATTTGGTTTTCTTCGGTGCAGATAAAGCTTCTATTGTGAATGAATCATTAGGCGCTCTGCGTGTCAAAATTGGCCATGATCTGAATATGGTTGAACAGGGCTGGCGTCCATTATGGGTAGTTGAGTTCCCGATGTTTGAGTGGGATGACAAAACGCAACGTTGGTATGCGTTGCATCATCCGTTTACCGCGCCGCGGGAATCAGATATTGATTTATTAAGCAACGATCCGGGTAAATGCCTGTCCCGTGCTTATGACATGGTATTAAATGGTACTGAGTTGGGCGGTGGTTCAATTCGTATTCATAAAACTGATGTGCAGCAGAAAGTATTTGAAATGCTGGGTATTGCTGCCGAGGAAGCAGAAGAGAAATTTGGCTTCCTGCTGCAGGCATTGAAATATGGTTGCCCTCCACACGGTGGTTTGGCATTTGGCTTGGACCGTCTGGCAATGCTGATGACCGGCTCGTCATCGATTCGTGATGTGATGGCCTTCCCGAAAACCCAGTCAGCGGCCTGTTTGTTAACCAATGCGCCAAGCCCTGTCAGTGATGAGCAGTTGAAAGAATTGAACATTCGTCTGCGTAAAGTGCCAACAGCAGAAGCCTGAGTAAAACGGCAAAATCGGATTTAAGAGGAAAGCGAAGTGGCTACAAAACTAGCAACAACGGCAATCCCGTTTGAACAATATTTCTCAATTGATGATGAGGCTTGCGATCAACGAATTGCTGCCGCTAAACAAAAGTTGGGCGATGATTTGGTGATTTTAGGTCATCATTACCAACGTAATGAAGTGTTCAAACATGCTGATTTTTCTGGTGATTCGTTAAAACTGTCACGCAATGCTGCTGAATCAGATGCGCAATACATTGTGTTCTGCGGCGTGCATTTTATGGCAGAGGTAGCGGATATCCTTTCCCGTCCTGACCAAATCGCGATTTTACCGGATATGGCGGCAGGTTGTTCGATGGCTGATATGGCCAATCGCGTCAATGTCGATCGCGCCTGGCAGGAAATGAGCGAAGTGCTGGATCCTGATGAAATGGTCACGCCGATCACTTACATCAATTCAGCAGCTGATCTGAAGTCTTTCTGCGGCAAACATGGCGGCATTGTCTGTACTTCAACTAATGCGCCTCATGTATTGGATTGGGCATTTGCTCAGCGTGAAAAAGTATTGTTTTTCCCTGATCAGCATTTAGGTCGGAATACCGGCTACAAAATGGGCATTCCACTGGAAGAAATGGTGGTGTGGGATTTTGATAAACCACTCGGTGGCTTGACGCCTGAAGCATTGAAAAAAGCCAAAATTATTTTGTGGAAAGGCTTTTGCTCAGTGCATCAGATGTTCCAGCCGCAGCAGATTGATAATTTTCTGGAAAAATATCCGGAAACCAAAGTTATCTCACATCCGGAATGCAGTTTCGAAGTCTGTCAGAAATCGGATTATGTCGGTTCTACTGAATATATTGTGAACACCATTTCCAACAGTGAACCTAACACTCGCTGGCTGGTGGGTACCGAATTGAATCTGGTAAATCGTTTGCATGAACGTTTCCAGGATCAAGGAAAGTCAGTGCATTTCATGTCACCGACGGTATGCATGTGTTCGACCATGTTCCGCGTGGATCCTCAGCATCTATTATGGGTATTGGAAAATTTGGTGGAAGGCCATGTCGTCAATCAGGTATCAGTGGATCCGGTGACTGCCAAGGAAGCTAAATTGGCGTTGGATCGGATGCTCGCTTTACCGATTTGATAGGGATAATGCGTTATGTCAGAGATTAAACCAGCCTGCACACAGCGACGTTATGAAGTGACCCAAAACGATTTACCCATCAGCTGCCCAATGCCGGATATGCCGGCATGGAATGCCCACCCGCGGGTGTATCTTGAAATCAAAAGCCATGGTGAAGTGCTGTGTCCGTACTGTGGCACTTTATATGTACTGAAAAACACATGAAACAACGTTTGCAAGTAGCTGTGGCTATCATTTTCAACTCCGAACAACAGGTATTAATAGCCCGCCGTCATAAACATCAGCATCAAGGCGATCGTTGGGAGTTTCCGGGCGGGAAGCGGGAAGCGAATGAAAGCCGTTTTCAGGCATTACAACGTGAAATCGAAGAAGAGGTTGGATTACTTGTGCATCAAGCTGAACCATTGATGCAGGTTGTTCATGATTATGCTGAGTTAGAAGTTGAACTGGATGTCTGGACCGTTTCAGAATTTAGCGGCGAAGCAACAGGCAAAGAAGGACAGCCACTGGAATGGTGTGCATTAGCTGATTTGAATGGCAAAGAGTTTCCTGCAGCGAATGTGGAAATAATCGAGCGGTTAACTAGTCTTTATGCAGTTTAGTGGAATGAATTGGGTTCATCTTCAGGATCAATAACCGGCTCACCGGGGATACGATGATTTCCAGCAGCCCATTCTCCCAAATCAATTAATTTGCAGCGCTCACAGCAGAACGGTTTCCATTTATTCTCATCAGTCCATTCCACTTTACGTCCGCATTGTGGACAATTCACTTTCAAAACCATAATTACATCGTGCAGCAGCTAAGCTGAAAATCAGCATCTTCATTGATTTGTTGGGGACGTTGATTAATATCAAACGTCATAAAGCGCACCGTGAAGCGGTGTTTACCACCACTGATTTCAGGGTAGTAGGGAGTAGAAGCCGGTATACGAACCCGGATCAACTGGGTTGGCAGGTTGCTATCAAGACTACGCTGAAAAAAACCTTTCTCGGCCTGAGCATCGGTGAAACCAGCACTGCCGCGGATCAACTGTAAAGTAATATTTATCGCGCCGCGAATAGCCACAAACTGTTCTAACCAGTAATTTAACTGTTGCTGGCGTTGTTCGACCGATGAATGCTGTAACCAGTAATGATAAGCAGGTAAATCAAAATCACAGGTGCCGCCGGCAATGCTTGAGCGCTGGCGAATGCTGTACAGAAATTCGTTTTCTTTTAATACCTGGCCGATAGCTGATTTGCGAATTTGCAAAGCGTCTAGTGTCTGATCCAGCTCTGCCAGCAAGGCATCCAGAGTCTCTTTGTCGACGCCCGGCGAGTTTTCCAAAGCAGATAGATTGGTAATCAGACGTTCGACTTCTTTAGTGACTTCGGATTTCATGTCACCACGCTCAAATACCAGCAACATACTCAGCATGGCATCAATGGCTTCACGATGACTCATTTCATCATCATGCTGCATCGCATAATCCACTCGCGCCAGCAGAAACTCCAAGCGCAAGAACGTTCTTATGCGTTCATTTAATGGTTGTTCGTATGTGATAATGTCAGACATAGTGTTTTTATCATTTCGTCATAAGGTCAGCATTTTGACCTGGATTCGTGTTCTGCTGCCTCAGCCAACTGACAATATAACGCATGCAGTTGTGTGACCTGAAATTTCAATTTCTCAATTCCATTGCTATTGTCGATGATATCGTCAGCATATTGCAATCGTTGTGCGCGGTTTGATTGAGCAGCGAGATGTTGAGAGGCTTCATCTGCCGATAACTTATCGCGATTTTGCAGTCGAAGCATCTGTGTTTCACTATCCACATCCACCACTAAAATACGATCTACACAGGGTTGTAAATTAGCTTCGATCAATAATGGGATGCTCAAAATACAGTAGCGGCTTTTGGCTTTAGCTGCTTGGTGTAAAAGCTGTTGGCGAATCGCGGGATGCAGGATCTGCTCGAGTTGCTGTTTTGCTTCGCTGTCAGAAAACAGCAGTTTGCGTAATGCGGGACGATTTAATTGTCCATCTGTAAGTACATAATCGCTTCCGAAATACTCAATAATTGCCTGATATTGTGCCGTACCGGGTTGAGACAGCTCACGGGCAATAACATCAGCATCGATAACATCAACACCGTTGTTTTCAAACAATTGCGATACGGTAGATTTGCCTGAAGCGATTCCACCGGTTAGGCCAATCCGAAATACCATTTCAGTTTAACCCGCTCCAGTTCAGATAGCCGCGAGTGAGGCTATCACCGCAAACTAATGCCAACCAGCCCGCAGCAGCAAGATACGGCCCAAATGGAATGGGGTTATCCCGATGTTGTTGTTTTAATAAAATCAGACTGATGCCAACTATGGCACCCACGAGAGAGGATAATAAAATGATCATTGGCAAAGCCTGCCAACCCATCCATGCTCCCAGGGCGGCTAACAGCTTAAAATCACCATAGCCCATGCCTTCCTTACCGGTGACCAAACGAAATGCGTGATAGACCAGCCAGAGTGCAAGATAACCAGCGATAGCACCAATAACTGCCGAATTAATATCGGTGTAAACCTCAAACAGATTAAATATCAGACCCAGCCACAATAATGGCAGCGTAATACTGTCCGGGAGTAGCTGATGATCGGCATCAATAAAGGTTAAAGCCACTAAGGCCCACGTTAACAATAAGGCACCGCATACTGCAGCTCCAAAACCAAAATACCAGGCAACAATGGCGGAAAGAACAGCGGTAAATAATTCTATTAAAGGATAACGTTTGGAGATTGGAGCTTGGCATTGCTTGCAACGACCTCTAAGCACCAGATAACTGATCACTGGAATATTTTCCAAAGCAGTAATAGCGTGACCACAATGTGGGCAGCGGGAGCGTGGTTTACTTAAGGTGAGTGGTTCTGTTTCCGGGCTGGTATCCCCAATCAAATCCTGACATTGCTGAGCCCATTCGCGCTGCATCATCAGTGGCAATCGATGAATCACCACATTGAGAAAGCTACCGACCAATAAGCCCAGAATAAAAATACTGGCAATAAAAAAGGTGCTGGAGGTTTCCAGCAAATAGATGAGCGACATAACTTAAACGACGGCGCCGAGTTTGAAAATCGGCAAGTACATGGCAATAACCAGCGTACCGATCAGCACACCGAGGAAAGCCATAATAAATGGCTCCATTAAGGCGGTCATGTTATCTACTGCATCATCTACTTCACGTTCAAAGAAGTCGGCTACTTTGGCGAGCATGGCATCCAGTGAACCGGATTCTTCACCGATAGACACCATCTGCACCACCATATTGGGAAACAGCTCGGTATCGGTCATGGCTTTGTTTAACTGAGTACCGGTGGAAATATCATCACGCATTTCCAGAGTGGCTTCGTTATATACGATATTACCGGTGGCCCCGGCTACCGAAGTCATGGCTTCCACCATCGGTACACCAGCTTTAAACATGACCGAAAAGGTTCTGGCAAAACGGGCAATCGCACCTTTGGTTAATACATCACCAATGACGGGTAGTTTTAACAGCATTCGATCCATAAAGTGCTGGATCTTGCGCGAACGTCTGCGGGCCGCCATAAAGCCCATTACCGAACCAATAATGCTGCCGAAGATTAACCACCAGAAATCCTGGAAAAACTGCGAAATACTGATAACCATTTTGGTCAGACCGGGTAAGTCAGCACCAAAACCGGTAAATAATGCCTGAAACTGTGGAATAACAAAGATCATCAAAATGGCCGTTACAATAAACGCTACAACCATAATGGCAGTCGGGTAAACCAAGGCTTTTTTGATTTTGGATTTCAGTGCTTCGGTTTTTTCCTGGTAGGTTGCAATCTCATGTAACAAGGCTTCCAACGTACCGGATTGTTCACCGGCATTAATCAGGCTGATGTACAAATCATCAAAATGTAACGGGAATTTGGCTAACGACTCCGCCAGGCTGGTACCGGATTCCACATCCGCTTTAATCGACAGAATCATTTCCTGCATGCTGGCATTTTCATGGCCTTCACCAATGATTTGCAGTGACTGCATCATCGGTACACCAGATGACATCATAGTCGCCAGCATTCGGCTGAAAATCGCGATATGAACTGGTTTGATTTTGGGTTTGCGTGGAGCAAATAAATCTTTGGGCTTGCGGCGCACCTTGCCAGGCGTAATACCCTGGCGGCGTAAATCGGCGCGAACAGCCTGAACGCTTTCACCAGCTTGCTCACCTTTGACTTTACGGCCTGATTTGTTGGTGCCTTGCCAAATAAACAATGTAGGCAGATCGGCTTTTTTAGGTTTGCTTGCTGTGGCCACGGTTTATTCCTTAATGACGCGGTTAATTTCTTCCAGACTGGTTAATCCGGCCATCACTTTTCTCAGACCAGAGGTACGCAAATCGGCAATGCCCTCAGCTTTTGCCTGATCCGCTAATTGCATGGAATTACCACCTTCCATGATCAGCCGGCCCATTGCATCGGATATTGGCATCACCTGATAAATACCGACCCGTCCTTTATACCCCTCGGTGCAATGTTCGCAACCTACAGCACGGTAAACTTTGAAATCTGTCGCAATTTGTTCGGGAGTGTAACCTTCTTCCATCAAGGTTTCTTTTGGCAGGGTCTCCGCCGCTTTGCAATGCTGACAAAGCCGACGTGCCAGACGCTGGGCAATGATCAAGGTGACCGCAGAAGCAATATTGAAAGCAGGTACACCCATATTGGCCAGACGGGTAAGAGTTTGTGGCGCATCATTGGTATGCAATGTGGAAAACACCATATGCCCGGTTTGTGCGGCTTTAATGGCGATTTCGGCTGTTTCCAGATCGCGGATCTCACCGACCATGATGACATCGGGATCCTGACGCAGGAAGGCTCTTAAACACTCAGTAAATCCCAAGCCAATCTGCGGATGCACATTGACCTGATTGATACCTGGAAGATTGATCTCCGCCGGATCTTCTGCGGTAGAAATATTGCGATCATCTGTGTTGAGAATATTCAGTGCGGTATACAGCGAAACGGTTTTACCACTACCTGTCGGACCAGTTACCAGCACCATGCCATAAGGTTTGTGCATGGTTTCCAGGAAGATTTTTTTCTGATCTTCTTCATATCCCAATGCATCAATACCGAGCTGAGCACTGGTCGGATCCAGAATACGTAAAACGATTTTTTCACCAAACAACGTCGGGCAGGTACTGACACGAAAATCGATGGCTTTGGATTTGGATACTTTGAGTCGCATCCGACCATCCTGTGGGACACGGCGTTCAGCAATATTCATTCGCGACAATACTTTGATACGAGCGGCAATACGTCCACCTAAAGCAACCGGTGCGGTTTTGGTTTCATGCAGAATGCCGTCAATACGTACCCGTACCCGGTATTTCTTTTCATAAGGTTCAAAGTGAATATCCGATGCACCGGCTTTAATCGCTTGAGTCAAAATACCATTGATAAATCGGACAACCGGTGTGTCATCAATATTCTTGTCAGTGAGTTCCGAGCCGCGATCACCATCATCATCAGGGCCTAAATCAATATCATCCAGTTCGGCATCATCAAAATCATCCAAAACCTGATTTTTGTTATCCAGGGCTTTTTCGATAGTGACCGATAATTTTTGTTCATCAACAAGAACAGGGTAGGTGTTGAGTGCGGTATTAAATTGGAATTCGTCGAGAGCTTGCAGATTAGTCGGATCAGACACCGCCACATATAAACGTTTGCCACGTTGAAATAACGGCAGAGCATTATGCTGACGAATCAATTTTTCCTGAAACAGGCTGGTTGGAGCGAGCTCCATGTTCATGCTGTCGAGATCAAACAGTGGCACGCCGAACTCTTGAGAGGCAATGGCGCCTATCACATCACTTTTAAGTAATTTGTTGTTAACAAGATAGGTCACGAAGGATTGTGAAGCCTGTTTGGCCGTCACCTGGGCAGTCTGTGCCTGTTCTTCACTCAGCAACCCTTCACTTACTAGTCGCCTAGCAAGACCGCTTAGTCTGATTGGTGCTGTCATATTTGCCATTACTGGACGGGATTCCTTAATATAATGCCTAGATTCAATAGCGCTAATAGTATGTAAGTTAAATAATAAATTCTAGTTTCCAATGTGGGCCTGTCGCGGATATTCCTGTGTATACTGCCTGCCATTAATGCATCGGGGAAGACATCATGCGAAAAATACCTGGCTGGAAAGTTCTGGCTCTTGTTCTGTGTACCATGTCAATACTGGCTTCATGCGGTTTGAAGGGGGATTTATACCTACCTGAAGGTCAAGCATACACAGTGAAGGTTTCCTAAAAACATGCAAGATTTTTTCACACAAAAAGACGGTGAGTTGCATGCTGAGCAGCAATCGCTCACAGAATTAGCGGCGCAGTTCGGCACACCGACCTATGTCTATTCCAGAGCAGCACTCGAACAACATTGGAAAGCCTTTGATGATGCTTTCAGTGCCTATCCACATTTAGTCTGTTATGCCGTCAAAGCCAACTCAAATCTTGCCGTGCTGAATGTGCTGGCGAGATTAGGTTCTGGCTTTGATATTGTTTCTGCCGGTGAACTGGCAAGGGTCATCGCGGCTGGTGGTCAAGCAGAGAAAACAGTATTTTCCGGTGTTGGTAAAACCGTTGAAGAAATTGCCTATGCACTGAAAACCGGAATCCGCTGTTTCAATGTTGAATCAGTTCCAGAGTTACAGCGCATCAGTGAAGTTGCGGTCAGCCTTGGCAAAACTGCCCCGATCTCTATCCGGGTCAATCCCGATGTCGATGCGCAAACGCATCCGTATATTTCGACCGGTTTGAAAGAAAACAAATTTGGTATTGCCATTGATGATGCACTGGCTGTTTATCAACAGGCGAACGCATTGCCGAATCTGCAGGTGATTGGCGTAGATTGTCATATCGGTTCCCAGCTGACTTCAGTTTCACCATTTGTTGATGCTTTGGATCGGGTGTTGGCGCTGATTGATGCGCTGGCCGAGCAGGGTATTACCATTAAACATCTGGATATTGGTGGCGGATTGGGCATTTGTTATCGCGACGAAACACCACCAACTCCGGCTGAATACGCTAAAGCCATGCAAGTACAGTTAAAAGATCGCGATCTGGAAATCATGCTGGAACCTGGCAGAGCGATTGCCGGTAATGCCGGCGTTTTGCTGACCAAAGTGGAATATATTAAAGCCGCTGAAGCCAAAAACTTTGCCATTGTCGATGCGGCAATGAATGATTTATTACGTCCGGCCTTATATCAATCCTGGATGGCGATTGAAGCGGTTAAGCCTCGTGTTGGTGAGGCCGAACAAAACTTTGATATTGTCGGTCCAGTTTGCGAAACCGGCGACTTTTTAGGCAAAGATCGGAGTCTGGCAATCCAAAGCGGAGATTTATTGGCGATCCGTTCTGCTGGAGCGTATGGTTTTACCATGAGTTCCAATTACAACTCACGGCCAAGGGCAGCAGAGATTATGGTTGATGGCGCAACCATGCATGTTGCGCGTCAACGAGAGTCGGTTGAAAGTCTTTATGCCGGTGAGCAGATACTGCAGGATTAACCATATGTTGAAATTCAGCAAAATGCATGGCCTGGGAAATGATTTTGTGGTCATTGATGCCATCAATCAGTCTGTGCAGCTGACGACTGAGCAAATCCGTTTTATGGCCGATCGGCATGTCGGTATTGGTTGTGATCAACTGCTGTTAGTAGAAAACAGCGATATGAAAGATGTCGATTTCCGTTACCGGATTTTTAATGCCGATGGCGGAGAAGTATCCCAATGCGGTAATGGCGCACGTTGTTTTGCTCGTTACGTTCGTGACAATGGGCTGACCGACAAAGATTCAATCGCTGTGGAAACTGCTTCTGGAGTGATTTATCCGACCTTGCAGGTGGATGGTCAGGTCTGTGTTGATATGGGCAAACCACGCTTTTCACCAGAACAAATCCCTTTCCAAACAGCTGAAGCCAGCAATACCTATATGCTGGTGGTCGAGCCTGGTCGACAGGTCGAGATAGCAGCACTATCTATGGGTAATCCCCATGCCGTTTTATTGGTTGATGATGTAAATAAAGCACCGGTCGGTGAATTGGGTCCAAAAATAGAAAACCACAAACAGTTTCCTGAGCGGGTCAATGTCGGTTTTATGCAACTGATTGACCATGAACATATCAAACTCAGGGTTTATGAACGTGGTTCAGCCGAGACAACGGCCTGTGGCACCGGTGCCTGTGCGGCGGTGGTCAGTGGTATTCGTCGTGGTTTATTGGGTCGCCAGGTCAGTGTGTTATTACCCGGAGGCACATTAGAAATTAGCTGGCCGGATGAAGAAGCCTCAGTCTGGATGACCGGACCGGCACAACATGTATTTGATGGAGAAATTGCGTGGGCAACACTCAACAATCTGTAAGCGCTGAACAAGTCAGTGAATTTTTACGGCAGCACACAGATTTTTTAATCGATCAGCCGGATCTATTGTCTGAGCTGGAATTCGAAAAAACACCTGCAGGCACGATTTCGCTGGCTCAAAGACAGCGAGAGCAATTGCGTCAAAAAAATCAGCATTTGCATGATCAATTGCATGCCTTGATTGATAACGCACATAGCAATGCCGCGCTGCAACAGCGCGTACACCAACTCTGTCTGCGGTTGATGGATTGTCAGGATCTGCAAAGCCTGCTGGCCACATTGATTCAACAGTTACAAGAAGAATTCTCTGCCGACGAAGTGGCATTAAGACTGTTTTACAGTGGCGATCAAAAACCGAAGTTACCCCCGGTTGAAGCCAATATTGCCGAGCTGCATGCCGATGACAGCAAGCTGAAAGCCTTTGATCATATTCTGACAAAACAGCAGCCGGTTTGTGGTCGACTCACCAAAGCGCAGAAACAATTACTGTTCGGTGAAAAGGCCGAAGCAGTGCATTCGGTAGCCTGTTTACCGTTAGGGCACACGCCTTGCGCCGGTTTACTGGCCATTGCCAGCAGTGATGCCAATCGTTTTCATGCCGATATGGGCACCGAATATCTGAGCTTTCTCGGCGAAGTATTTATGCGGTTAATGCGCCGTTTCTGCCACGGACATAATGACAGCTGAGCTGCAAACACCGCTGCAGGATTTTCTGCAGTATCTGGAGCAACAGCGCCGGGTTTCACCGCATACTGTGCTTAATTATCAGCGCGATTGTCAGCAGTTAGTTGAATATTGTAAGCAGCAATCATTTAATGACTGGCAACAACTCAAACCCGCAGATATCCGACTGTTTATTGCTCGGCTACATCGCCAAGGTTTAGGTGCCCGCAGTATTCATCGTTTACTGTCAGCTGTTCGCAGTTTTTATCGCTATCTGCTCAAAGAAGGATTGGTCGATCATAATCCAGCACAATCCGTACAAGCCCCCAAAGCCGAAAAACGCTTACCGAAAACCCTCGATGTAGACCAGATGAATTCACTACTCGACAGCACCCCGGCCGATACTTTTGTCGCCTGTCGGGATCGGGCGATTATGGAATTATTCTATTCTTCCGGTTTGCGACTGGCAGAGCTGGCAGCGCTCGATTTACGTGATGTCGATTTCGGCCAGCAACTGGTGCATGTGATAGCCGGTAAAGGCAATAAAGGGCGGATTTTGCCGATTGGTGGTAAAGCCATTGATTCGCTTAAAACCTGGCTTGATAAACGCGACCAGAACGGCCTGTATCAACAACCCGCATTATTCACTACCCAACAGGGCAAACGGCTTGGGGTACGCTCCATTCAGCAACGTTTAGCTTTCTGGGGGAAAAAACACGGTATCTCTGAGCATGTTCACCCACATCGACTGCGACATGCATTTGCTTCGCATATGCTGGAATCCAGCAGTGATTTGAGGGCCGTGCAGGAGTTATTGGGACATTCAGATATCAGCACCACGCAGGTCTATACCCATCTGGATTTTCAGCACCTTGCGAAGGTTTATGATGCCGCGCATCCTCGGGCTAAAAAGCGTTCTTGAGAACTGTATTAGCTATAGAGCACAGAACTCAGAGGTTGCTTCCTAAATCCCCTTTTGTGCTGACGAGTAGCGCAGGTTTATCTGGATAAGGATTGGTCAGTGTCTGAGCGCAGCGAGTTTTGACCAATCCCCAGATAAATCGAGCAACGCAGTGGAGCCGCAGGCCAGCACAAGGGGTGCCCTTGGGTTGTTAGGGGCTTGGGCACGCAAGCCCCTGACTCGCGAGAGCGAAAGATCTGCTTACTTTAGGGAAGAGCATAATTTCGCCTTAGGGCGAGTTCATTTTCTTTGCTTGCCCAAAGAAAACGAACCAAAAGAAAAGGCACCCCTTGTGTTGGCCTACGGCTCCCCGAAAAAAATGGCCATCGCAGGGAAATCGAAAAAACTCGCTTCGCTCAAACATTCCGATTTCTAATCCTGCGATAACCATTTTTTCCGGCAACACAAAAGGGGATTCAAGGGAAGCCTTTGGGATCTGTGCCCTTTTCTAAATCCCTTCTTAATTTCTATCTAAAAATCTGCGTCCATCTGCGTAATCTGCGGATAAATCGCTTTTAAAGCTCCGCGCCTTCAGTGTCTATGTGGTTAATTAATCAATTAATGCGCCTGTTCCCAATTATCCCCAACCCCAATCCCTACCTCTAACGGCACCTTGAGTTCAGCAGCTTTGATCATGAACTGTTCAATTTCTTTCTTGGCCAGCTCAAGTTGATCATCGGGTACTTCAAACACCAATTCATCGTGTACTTGCATGATCATGCGGATGCCAGTGTCGGCTTTGAGCAGCCAGTCATGAATGGAGATCATTGCGCGTTTGATAATATCTGCCGCGCTGCCTTGCATCGGAGCGTTAATCGCGGTGCGTTCGGCGTATTGGCGGCGCAGGCCATTGCTGGAGTTAATTTCCGGCAGATATAAACGGCGGCCGAAAATGGTTTCGACGTAACCATCTTTTTTGGCCTGCTCACGGGTGTTATCCATGTAATTTCTGACACCGGGATAGCGTTCGAAATAGGTGTCCATATATTTGGCGGCCTGATGACGTTCGATGCCGAGTTGCTTGGATAAACCATGGGCTGACATGCCGTAGATCAGACCAAAGTTGATGGCTTTGGCACTGCGGCGTTGATCGCCGGTGACATTTTCGGCAGCAACACCAAAGATCTCGGCGGCAGTATGGCGGTGAATATCTTCGCCTTCAGCAAAGGCGGTCAATAGGCTTTTATCGCCGGATAAATGCGCCATGATGCGCAGTTCGATTTGCGAGTAATCGGCTGCGAGAATCTTGGCACCTTTGCCAGCCACAAATGCTTCACGGATTTTACGGCCAGTTTCGGTACGGATCGGAATATTCTGTAAATTCGGATCGGAAGACGATAATCGTCCGGTGGCGGTGACGGCCTGATGATAAGAAGTGTGTACACGGCCAGTCTGTTGATTGACCTGTTGTGGCAGTTTGTCGGTGTAAGTGGACTTCAGCTTACTTAAACTGCGGTAATTCATAATGATTTGCGGCAGTTCATAACCGTCATCAGCCAGTTCCTGCAACACATTTTCAGCGGTAGATGGCTGACCTTTCGGAGTTTTCTTACGAACTGGCAATTGCTGTTGATCGTAGAGAATTTCCTGTAATTGCTTTGGTGAGCCTAAATTGAATTTCATGCCAGCCGAAACATGGGCCTCTTTTTCCAGCCGATCAATATCTAGCGCCAGCTGATCGCTTTGTTGCTGCAGCATAAAAATATCGATATGCACGCCATTACGTTCCAGTGTGTTCAGCACCGGCAGCAACGGCATTTCCAGTTCACGATACACTTTTTCCAAGGACGGAATCGCCTGCACTTTGGGCCACAGGATGTGATGCAGTTGCAAGGTGATATCGGCATCTTCACAGGCATACGGCGCGGCTTCTTCCAGACCGATTTCATTAAACGTCAGTTGTTTTTTGCCTTTACCGGCGATGTCTTCAAAATGAATGGTGCTGCGGTTCAGATATTTTTCTGCCAGAGAATCCATATCATGGCGGGTGGCGGTGCTGTCGAGCACATAGGATTGCAACATGGTGTCATGGGCAATGCCCTGCAAATCAATGCCATGGTTGAGCAGAATATGCCGATCATATTTCAGATTCTGGCCAACTTTCAGTGCTTTTGGATCTTCCAGCAAAGGTTTAATCAAAGCCAGTGTGGCATCAAAATCCAGCTGTTCGGGCGCTCCCGGATAATCATGTGCCAATGGCAGATAGGCTGCTTCGCCAGCCTTAATCGCAAATGACATCCCGACAATTCGTGCCTGTAGATAATTGAGGCTGGTGGTTTCGGTATCAAAAGCAAATAAATCGGCTTTTTTGAGTCTATCCAACCAGTTATCGAGCTGCTGTTGGGTCAGAATGGTTTCGTAATGAGTTTCTGTTGTTGTCGCGGGCTCATCGGTTTTTGTTGGCGACGCAGTTGCAGTTACTGGTGCAGAGTTTAATTCCTGAAGCCAGCTTTTGAACTCATAACGACGATACAGCTCTGCCAGTTTTGTGTTGTCAGCTGGTTGCATATCCAATGTTTCAGGCGTGAAATCCAGCTCGACATCCATTTTGATAGTGGCTAGCAGATAAGACAGTGGTAAATCATCGACTGCCGCACGTAACTTCTCGCCCAGCTTGCCTTTGACTTCATCGGCATGTTCGATAACGCCCTGCAATGTGCCGTATTGTTGTAGCAGTTTGGTCGCGGTTTTCGGGCCAACACTGTCAACACCAGGGATGTTATCCACCTTGTCACCCATCAGCGCCAGATAATCGACAATTTGCTGCGGTGTCAGGCCAAATTTTTCCTGCACTGCGGCGATATCGGTTTTAGTATTGTTCATGGTGTTGACCAGCGTCACGTGCTCGCTGACCAGTTGTGCCATATCTTTGTCGCCGGTGGAAATAACGGTTTCAATACCGGCTGCGGTGGCCTGTTTTGCCAGTGTGCCAATCACATCGTCGGCTTCAACATTATCAATACACAACAATGGCAAGCCCATGGCTTTAACGATTTCGTGAATAGGCGCGATTTGTTCGCGCAAATCATCCGGCATTGGCGGGCGTGTTGCTTTGTATTCGGCATACAGATCATTTCGGAAAGTCTTGCCTTTGGCATCAAACACCACGGCCATATGTTCCGGTTGATAATCGCGGATCAATTTACGCAGCATATTGATAACACCATAAATGGTGCCGGTGGATTCACCGTCGCTGTTGGTCAATGGCGGCATCGCATGATAAGCGCGATACAAATAAGAAGAGCCATCAACGAGTATAAGTGGTGCAGTTTGAGTCATAGTTCACAAGGCCTGAAAAAAGTGGCAAACAGATTGCTTTTATCATCGTAGCGGAAATGCTATCTTTATCGGAAATTTAGTGGAGCTAAAGTCATGTTTAAACCGTTCGCCATTGTATGCGCAATCAGCGTGATGATCACAGCAAGTGCTTGGGCTGCCGGTCCAGACTTGACTGCACCTCCAGTAATTCCACCACCGTTGCAGGATGGCGAAAGCATCGAGCCTGAAATTACCATCATTCAGCAAGAAGATCGCACCATCGAAGAATACCGCGTCAACGGTCAGCTTTACATGATCAAAATTACTCCTGATATCGGCCCAGCGTATTACCTGATGGATACCGATGGTGATGGTTCACTGGAAACCAAAAAGCATAACCTTGCCAATCCGGAAGTGCCGAACTGGATCCTGTTTCAATGGTAACAAACACTCCCGCTAACTGAGATTTTCATGTCTGTTTATACCGAAGTCGGGCGCGATGAATTAATTGCGTTCATCGGCGAGTATGCGGTTGGTAATCTGATTGATTACCAGGGCATATCTGCCGGAATCGAAAACACCAATTATTTTGTGACCACCGATCAGGGCGAATTTGTGCTTACCCTGTTTGAGCAGCATGAATTTGCCGAATTGGATTATTTTCTTGAAGTCATGACGTTTTTCTTCAAGCATGGCATTCCTTCCGCCCATCCTGCTGAAGACAAGCAGGGTAATTACCTGAAATCCTTATGTGGCCGTCCGGCAGCGTTAGTTATGCGTTTGGCAGGACATACAGTGGATGACATTGCGACACTGGGACAATGCGAAGCGATTGGCGATATGCTGGCGCAAATGCATCTGGTGGGAGAGAAATTTAAACATCGCCGGGCAACACAACGCGGTGCAGACTGGCGTCAATCGATGGCTGAAACCCTGTTGCCGCATATGTCTGCAGAGCAGGCAGACATGCTCAAGGCCGAGCTGGATTTTCAACAACATTACAGTGATCTGGAATTACCATGGGGCGTTACTCATTCGGATTTATTCCGTGATAACGCCTTGTTTGTGGACGACCAACTGCAAGGCATTATTGATTTTTACTTTGCCTGCGATGAGTTTCTGATTTACGACCTGGCCGTTGCTGTTAATGACTGGTGCGTTAACGAAAATGGCCTGATTGATAACGAACGCTATCAGCGTTTGATGAATGCCTATCTGCAACGCCGTCAATTAAACGAGGCCGAACAGTCCAACTGGAATCTGGTTTGCCGTGCAGCAGCTTTACGCTTCTGGTTATCACGGTTGCAGGATCAGCTGTTCCCGCGTGAAGGCGAAATGACACAGATTAAAAATCCCGATGCGTTTCTGAAAATTCTGCAACAGCATCGCCACAACCCACTGTCTTTAAATACTTTGCTAAACGCTTGATGTTATTCCATCAGGCGTTTTTCCGTTTATGAAAGTGTTAATCATCAAGCTCACTTCCATGGGCGATTTAATGCATGCGCTACCGGCATTAACCGATGCGGCCAAAGCCTTTCCGGGTATTGAATTTGACTGGGTAGTCGATGAAGCGTTTGCCGAAGTGCCCAAGTGGCATCCCAATGTCCGTAAAGTCATCACCACCTCACATCGTCGCTGGAAAAAATCCGCATGGCAAACGCTGACAGGTGGTGAATTACGGCAGTTTTATCGTGAACTGAATCTGGATGATTATGATGCTGTCGTGGATATGCAGAATAATCTGAAAAGTGCGCTGGTCAGTAAATTACGCCGCGGACCGGTGTATGGCCTGGATAAGGAATCCTGTCGTGAACGCCCGGCCCATCTGGCCTATCAATATCCGATCAGCGTTAATCCGCAGCAGCATGCCGTAGATCGCATGCGACAAATCTTGTCCCAGGCTTTGGGTTATCCGCTGCCCAAAACACCTGCCAAATACGCCGCGAATTTCAGTAAATATCCATTACCAGAACTCGATTTTGCCTTACCAGAACGCTATTTGATGTTTGTGCATAATGCCAGTTGGCTGACCAAGCTCTGGCCCATCAACTTCTGGCAGCAATTGGTATTTCAGGCGCGAGCCGAAGGCTATGCGGTGCTGTTGCCTTGCGGCAATAACGAAGAATATCTACGCGCCCAGCAGATCGCCTCAGTCGATGATATGGCTTTTGCCTTGCCGCGTTTAGGGTTGAATGAAATTGCCGCCATCATGCATCGCGCGGCAGGTGCCGTTTGCAGTGATACCGGACTGGCACATCTTGCCGCAGTCGCCGGAACACCAACATTAACCTTATATGGTGCGACTGATACGGTGCTGATTGGCACCTATGGCAAACATCAAAAGCATCTGGTCAGCGAGTTTAACTGCGCGCCCTGTTATAAACGTAAATGCCCGCTGCCAGCTTCACGCAATGGTGAACCCGTGTGTATGACCGAGCTGACACCGGAAATGGTTTGGCATGGACTGCAACCGCTTTTAGCCGCACAATAACCGCTTTCCCTAATCAATAAATCAAACGTTATGAAAAATGCATTCCCGGATTTTCGGCAGGCCAATGTTGTTGTCATTGGCGATTTGATGCTGGATCGCTTTTATTTCGGTAAAACCAAACGCATCTCACCCGAAGCGCCGGTGCCGGTGGTTAATATTGAACGACTGGAAGATATTCCGGGTGGTGCCGCCAATGTTGCAATGAATATTGCTTCGCTGGGTGCCAAATGCAGTTTGTCAGGCATTACCGGTCAGGATGAAGCGGCTCAGGTATTAATACAGCGATTAAGCTCTGTCAGCATTCACTGTGCATTTCATCAAACCACTCAACATCCGACCATCATCAAATCACGCATTATCAGCGCCCATCAGCAATTGTTACGTATGGATTTTGAAAGCCGTTTCACTGTGGAAAGCGGTGAAGGCATGAGCGATAAAGTCGCGCCATTGCTGGCGAGTGGCGGGGTGATGATCCTCTCAGATTACGACAAAGGCACGCTGCACGATCCACAGCATTGGATTGCGCTGGCCAAATCTAACCAGATGACCGTATTGGTTGATCCTAAAGGTAATGATTTCAGTAAATACCGTGGCGCGGATTTAATCACGCCAAACCTCACCGAGTTTGAAGCGGTGGCCGGTGAAATTCAGTCCGAAGCGGATTTAATCGCCAAAGCCAAAAATCTGATTGCCGACTATGACATCAAGGCCGTATTAATCACCCGTAGTGAACAAGGTATGTCGCTGATTACCAACGACAATACCGAGTTTCATTTACCCGCCATTGCCAAAGAAGTCGCCGATGTCACCGGAGCAGGGGACACCGTTATTGCTACTCTGGCGGCGGCACTGGCAGCCGGCCAATCATTACAACAAGCTGTGACCTTAGCCAATGTGGCGGCCAGTATCGTGGTCAGTAAATTGGGCACATCCACAGTCAGTGAACCGGAACTGTTTGCCGAATACCAACGTCATCAAGGTACTCATCAAAGTGACCATTCGTTTGCCGGTGCCGTCACCGTTGAACAACTGAAAATCGCCGTTGATCAAGCCAAAAAACGTGGTGAGAAAATCGTCTTTACCAATGGCTGCTTCGATATTCTGCATGCTGGTCATGTCAGCTATCTGCATCAGGCGCGCGCTCAGGGCGACAGATTGATTGTTGCCATCAACTCCGATGAATCCGTCACCAAACTCAAAGGCAAAGGCCGTCCGATTAACACAGCGGATCGCCGTCAGATCGTGTTGGCAGGTTTGGCCGATGTGGATTGGGTCACTGTCTTTGAAGGCGATACTCCAGAAGCCCTGCTCAGAGAGATTCAGCCGGATATCCTCGTTAAAGGCGGCGACTACGATAAAAAAGGCGTAGTGGGCTGGGAAATCGTTGAAGGCTACGGCGGTGAAGTCAGAGTCATGGGCTTAACTGAAAACTGCTCCACCACGGCCATTGTCAATAAGATCCATCAGGATAGATAAAAGAAATTTATCCGTTGGCAATTAGGGGCTTTTGGTAGGTTGGGTTGAATACAATGAAACCCAACAAATCTCGGAAATACAGGCTGAAAATGTTGGGTTTCGCAAGCTCAACCCAACCTACTACGATAAAAATGCCGGTTTAATCTGTTCGCACCACTGTTCAACGCGTTGGGCTGTGAGTTCTGGCTGGCAGTCTTCATCCAGTGCCAGGCCTACAAACGAAGTTTTGTCTTCGGTAAGCGCTTTTGATGCTTCAAAGTCATAACCTTCTGCGGGCCAGTAACCCACCACATTGGCGCCTTTAGCGACCACTTTATCGTGCAGCATACCCATTGCATCCAAAAACCACTCTGCGTAGGCAAACTGATCGCCCATTCCCACAAAAGCGACGGTTTTATTAGTGAAGTCGGCGGTATCAATCTCATCCCAGACATCTTGCCAGTCGGCCTGAACTTCACCATAGTCCCAGGTGGGCAAGGCAAAAATAAGTTTGTCGAAATATTCTATGGCCGCTAATCCGGCATCTTTCACATCAAATAATTCTGCTTTATCAGCGCCAAAAAATTGCTGAATTTTCTTGGCAGCGTCTTCGGTATTACCAGTTGTTGACCCGTAGACAATTGCAACCATGATGCACCTCTTGGAATAACACAAAGATGCAAATGATAATTATTACTATTTAACAGGTCAACCTAAACTTGCAAACTATTTTGCTAAAACCAGCCTTTGCGTTTGAATAAGGTCAGCATTCCAATACCAATGGTGAGCAACAGCAGCAGTATCATCGGGTAGCCATATTGCCAACCCAGCTCTGGCATATTCCAGGGGCTGACTTCAGGATCAAAATTCATCCCGTAAATGCCGACGACGAATGACAGAGGAATGAAGATGGTCGCAATCATGGTTAGCATGCGCATGGCTTCGTTAAGCTGGCGATTCTGAGTCGAAATCAGTAGCTCCATCACCGCCACACTCATATCGCGGTAGCTCTCCACCATATCCAATATATGTGCGGCGTGGTCGGCACAGTCACGCAGATAATAGCGGGTGTTTTTGCCGATAAGTTTCTGGTCTTCACGCATTAACGAAGCAATCGCATCGCGTTGTGTCCATAACGAGCGACGCAGGAAAACAAGCTCACGGCGTGACTCATGCAATCGATCCAATAAATCGGCTTGCTTGGGGTTGGAAACCACCTGCAGTTCCAGTTCCTCAAGTTCCTGAGCATAACCATCCAGCACAGGAAAAGCCTGATCCACGACTAAATCGACTAATGCATAAAAGAGGTAATCCACCGATGAAGATCGGATACGTCCACCCGGACTGGTCTCTAGACGTTTACGCACCGGAGCAAAGGTATCTTCGCCAGCATCGTCAATGCTGATAACGAAATCCTTGCCCAGAAACAGACTGACTTGCCTAATCGCCAGTTTGCGTCCCACCCAGTGTGGACGTTGCAAAACCAGGAAAAGATGGCTGTCATAATCCTCCAGCTTGCCCCGCTGACCTGCATGAATCACATCCTCAAGTGCCAGACGATGCAACTGAAAATCTTTTTCCAGTACCTCAAGTATTTCTGGTGAAGGTCGGCCATGCATCGATAACCAGCGTTTTTCACCTTCCACAGGAGCTGCAAGCGCCTCGGTGAGAGACACATCCGACTCAAAACGGTAATCATCAGCCTTATAGATCAATAGATCAGCTTTTACCGTTGATGCCACCGCCGCTTGACCCGCTTCCAGTATTCCCGGCGGAGTGCCTGGCTCGTTGTAATGTTTGCCGAAATAATTCACTGAACCTTTTGGGCTACTACTCATCGTATCCTTAAGTCTCCTGGTCATGTTTTTCCCGCCCCCAAATTTAAATAAGATTAACCCGTCTCGATAAACCAGCTAAACATAAGGCACAGAGAAATAACAGATGTTGTTGCTAATGATCCGTCCACAGATACATGCTCGCTTTTTTATTGAGCACCTGTAATTCATAAGATTGTGGACACGCCGACTCGGCAAATCCATAACAGACGTGAAGCGGCAGCAGGTGTTCCTCTCTCGGGTGGCAATAACGTGCAAAAGGGGCAGACTGCCAATCGATCAACCTTTGTTTTCTGGCATCTTCTGTCAGCGTTAGATCACCACAGGTTTCAAGTAACCAGGCCTCAAATGACGCATTCATGTTTTTCGTTTCAGCCGTCTCCGGCGTGAAAAAAGCCCGCATATTGTGAAATGAAAACCCGGAACCTATAAGCAGCAATGATGGGTCACTGATTTTTTGTAGAGCCTGTCCCATCTTGATATGCATCGCAGCATCCAGGTTGTTGACTAAAGACAACTGCACGCAGGGGATATCCGCTTCCGGATACATGATGGTTAACGGCACAAAAAGCCCATGATCAAAACCCCGATTGCTATCCAGTTTTGTTTCAAGGCCAGCCTCATTCAACGCTTCAGCCATGGACTTTGCTAACGGTGGATTCCCCGGACAGGGATATTGAATCTCATAGGATTCTTTGGGAAACCCGTTGTAATCATAAATAAGCGACGGATTTTCACCCGAAGTAATAGTTGGGGAAGCTTGCTCCCAGTGAGCACTAACCACAATAATCGCCGATGGACTTTCAATGGTTGCCGCGATATTTTTCAAACAACCAACCATCTCCTCATGACCTTCATCGCCCAGCAGCGGCATAGGGCCACCACCATGAGATAAATATAAGGCTCGACGTTGATTGTTCATTGGGATTCCTCACTAATAAATAAACCACAGACTTGGAGGGAACAGGGGTTTTAAAGAAATCTATCCGCAGATTACGCAGGGTCGCAGATTATTAGGATATTTTTGGCAGGTTGTTGGGTTTCACAAGCTCAAACCAACATACCTTGCTGATCCCTGGAGGTATTTTAATGGATTGATTCTTCTTTGAATTTTTTCAGAAAAATTTCTAATGGCATATCTCCATGCCCAATCAGTCTATCCTCGTACATATAAGCACCTTCTATTTTTCTTGGAGGGTTGCCAGTGAAAAGTAACAAAACGCCGTTTCTGCTACTAGAGCCTACGCTTGGGTAGTAGTCTTCCTTCTCGACTCTATCTCCGACTTCCAAAGGTATTTTTATAGCGTTCTCCTTGGTTAGTATCTTTTCCACATAAGCTTCCTTATGGCTATCTTCACCATCTTTAAATCTAACTAGAGCCATGCCGGATATTTCAGGGATTTTTTCGGAGAGCGTCAATTTTCTCCATTTTGTTTGATCTTGGTAACTTGCTTCTTCAGCATCGGTTGAATCGATTGGTGTAAAAGTGAACTTGGAGGAAACAACGCCAACAACTCCGATGACAGTAATAATGCCAATAGTAAAGCCAGCTCCAAATATAAATCCTTGAAATAACTTTTTTAACATTCTGCATTCCCTTGTAATGATAATGACTTAGATAAATCCATAAATATTAAAATAATGAAGCATAAGTTGATTGGTTTTCAATCTAATAATGATTTGAAGTCTGTTGTATTACGAATTCTGTTTAATCGACCAAGAAAAATTAATATTGGTTTGAGGCGGTAGAAAATTTTGCATGAGGAATAAAAGAAGAAGCTTCCCTTTTATTGTTTTTCTGCATTTGTTGGGGTTCGTTGCATTCACCCCAACCTTCTCTAAAAATCTGCGTCCATCTGCGGATAAATACTTATAAAGCCTCTGTGCCCTCCGTGTCTCTGTGGTTAATTACTTTCAAACGCTGCAATAGCCTTAGCTACATTATCCACAAGATGCACCGGATTAATCGTACCAATCACCACACTGGCCACCGCCGGATTAGCAAAGATCATTTCAAAGCTGGCAGTGACGCTGTCTTTTGTCGTATTGGCAGGCAAATGCCCACTGGCAAAGGCTTTTTTGATAAACACCGATTTATTTTTTTCAGCTGCAGCATCCAACACTGCTTGTTCGCCTTGATAGGCTAGGTTATGCGTGACCATGGCAATATCAGCTTGATCTAATGTCAGCAGGCCGCCTTCAACGGTTTTGGTGGACATACCGGTGGCCAAAATCAAGCCTTGTTGCTTGAGTTGGTTTAAGGTTTCCAATGCTTTGTAGTGTTCAATGACAGGCACATCGTTGCCATCAGAGTGAATCAGCACTATCTCAATCTGATCGCGGTTGAGGAGTTTCAAACTGTTTTCAATGCTGCGTTTGAGGCCATCGGCTGAGAAATCAAAAGACGATTCGCCGTTGTCGCTGTTAAACAATTCACCGGCTTTGGAGCAGATAATCCAGTTATGCGGCAGTTGTGGTAGTAATTCACCGAGACGTTGTTCGCTGTTGCCGTAGGCGGGAGCGGTATCAATCAGATTGATGCCTAAATCCCACGCTTGTTGCAGTAAAGCGAGTGCGGCTTGGTCATCGGGAATGGTAAATGATTCGGGGTATTTAACGCCTTTATCGCGACCCAGTTTGACGGTGCCAAGTCCCAACACAGAAACATTCAGTTGGGTGCCGGGAATCGTTTTCTTTGGCAGCTTGTTCATTGATTAAATGCCCGATCCCAAAGTGGTTCGGCCAGTTGGGCCAATGGCAGAATATGCTGATCTGGATGGGCTGTTTTTTGCACATTTTCTTTTGCCAGTGCTTCGATAACTTTATCAGCCAGGTCTGGTGAGAGCGCCAATTTGGTCGGCCAGGCAATATGCAGATTGTTATGACTGCTGACATAGGCGCTATCGGGACGTGCGAAACCGCTTTGTTTGGGTTCGGCGCGATTGACGTTATGGGTAGTCCAGTCCAGTTCTGGCAAAGTAAACCACGGCAGGATTTGTTTGAGTAAAGCTATCGCTTCTTCGATCAAAACGTCTGGATCTTTGCCGACACCTTCTTCAGCGATATTACCGCCGAGATACCAGACAATATTGCCGCTTTTATCGGGATGACTGCTGATGGTGGCAATCGGTTTGCTACCACTACCAAGGCTATGGGCGTAAATCTGCGGTAAGGGATTGGCTGGATCTTTGGCTTTGCACAGCAGCATTTGCAAAGGCCGTTTTTGCATTTTTGGTTTGCTCAGCTGCAGGCTTTGCAATAAATCACCGGTGCCTTCACCTGAGGTTAAAACAAATTGCTGTGCCTGAATTTCCAGCTCATCACCAAAGCGCATGGCGGTGATATTGCCATCCTGTTTAATCCATTCGGGTGTGCTGGCAGGTATTTTTAAGATATTCGCCGAATACGGTTTGATCAGCTCTTTGAGCAAACTGGCGACATCCAGCACCGGTTCATCCAATTGGTATAGCGCGCCTTTAAAACCGTCATCGGCAAACAGACCACTGCGCTCGGATTTAGGAATATTCTGCATCCGGCTTTGCAGTGCCTTGCTGGCAAAAAATGACACCATTTTGGAGGACAGGCTTTGCGTGGACCAGAGCAGTTGATGTTCGGTAAACACATTGACGCTGGATAAATCGATTTCGCCATCGCCTTGCAGACAGGCTTTCCAGCGGGCGGGCATAGTGCTGAGGGTCTGTGCGGCATTGGATAAAATGCCATTTAACGCATATTTACTGCCGCCATGAATAATGCCCTGAGCACTCAGCGTCTGGGCATGACCTATTTTCTGATTTTCCAGTAGTAGACAGTGATAACCCAGCTGGCTCAGGCGATTATGCAGCCATAAACCGGCAATGCCCGCGCCGATAATGACGACGTCTGAGGTGATGACTTTCTGACTCATGCTTTGCTGAGTTTCTCGTCCAGCGCTTCACATAACCAGTGACCAATCAGAATATGGCCTTCCTGAACCCGGGCGGTTTCGGTCGCGGCAACACACACGCAGTGATCGGCAATGGCTTTAAGTTGTCCGCCACTTTGGCCGGTAAAGGCAATCGTCGCGCAACCAGCTTTTTTTGCCGTATTAATGCCGTTAATCACATTGGCACTGTTACCCGAGGTGGATAAGCCAATCGCTACATCGCCGGGTCTGGCCAGAGCCTGAATTTGACGATCAAACACGGTTTCAAAACTGTAATCATTGCTGTGGGCAGTCAGAATTGAGGTATCGGTGGTCAGCGCAATCGCGGCCAGTGGCCGGCGATCTTCTTTATATCGAATGACAAATTCCGCGGCCAGATGCTGGGCATCCGAAGCGCTGCCGCCGTTACCGAAGAACAATACTTTATTGTCTTTCAGCACGCAGTCGCTGATAAGGGCCAGTAAATCATTCAACTGAGGCTCCATTTCAAACAAGCTTTCAATCATCTTCTGGTGACGCTGCAAAGTGGATTTAAATGACACGGCTTACCTCATATCGGCTCTGGTGGTAGTATTTGTGGTTTCCTGCAAACAGTGTAACAAAACGCTGTGCGCGTTCGCACAACTCACTGCTTGGCAAAGCCTTTAGATAGCCTTAATGAAAAAGAATTCCTGTTATTTGCGACAAGATTTAGCACAGGCCTGGGCCGATAAGCCGGTATTCGATGTGCTGGCAAACATTGATGGCGATATCTTTCGTGATAAAGAAGGCCGCCGCACCTTGCGCTTTGAGCTTAATGGTCGCTCGTATTTTCTGAAATATCATCAAGGTGTGGGCTGGTCGGAAATCATCAAAAATCTGCTGCAATTGCGTTTGCCGATCATCAGCGCGCGTAACGAATGGCAGGCAATTCAATTTCTGGAAAAACACGGCATCGACACGATGACCTTGGCTGGGTATGGCGAGAAGGGCGTTAATCCGGCTACATTACGTTCATTTGTAATCACCGATGATCTAATCAATACCATGAGCCTGGAATTTGTTGGCGAGCAGTGGCAACAGCGACCACCAAGCTTTGCCACCAAGCAGGCTTTGATTCGCAAGCTGGCAAACATGGCGGGCACCATGCATAAAAACGGCATGAACCATCGCGATTTTTATCTGTGTCATTTCCTGCTGGATGAACGCTTTGCCGAAAACAATACCTTTGACGATAAAACGCCGGTGTATCTGATTGATTTGCATCGTGCGACTGTTCGACGTAATACGCCGAAACGCTGGCAGATAAAAGATTTGGGCAGTCTGTATTTTTCGGCTTCCAGAGTGCCATTAACCAAACGGGACAAGTTACGCTTTATGCAGATTTATTCGGGATTGCCTTTGCGCATGGTGCTGAAAGAGCAAGCAGATTTGTGGCGTGAAGTCGAACATCGCGCGCAGAAGTTGCTGGCGGAATAACACTATGGTCACTGCACAGACCTTATTAACAGAACTGCCTTCAGCATTTCCGGTTGAGCTTGAACTGGGTGGGGCGACATACCAGATTCAGTCGGTGTTACGTTTTCTGGCAGGGCGGCGAATTGTGCTGCATGCCAGCAATGACAGTGGCGAGTTTGTTTTAAAGTTATTTGCGGCTAAAGGCAAAGGCCAGCAGGAATATAAACGAGAATTGGCGGCGCACCAGCATTGTATGCAAGCCGATATTAATGTGGCGCCGATACTGCAAAATGCTGAAGATCAGCAGGGCGTCAGTTTTATTGTCTATGTCTTTCTTCCGAAAGCGGTCACATTGAATGCTTTGTCAGAGGAGGAGTTTCCACTGACGGCCTTATTCGATTTATTTGGCCGTTGCCATCAACAGCAGTGTTATCAACAGGATCCACATCTGGATAACTTTGTGCTCTCCAATAACACTTTATATTTATTGGATTTAGCCTCAGTGGTAATGCAAAAGAAACCGCTGAAGATGGTGACTTGCCTGAATAATCTGTCGCGGTTGATCGCGCAGTTTCCATTGGAACAGCAGGAATGGCTGTTGAATGCATTGCCAGGGTATTTCGCTGCCCGAGGCATGGTGTTGGATCCGATTGTTGAACAACAGTTGCTGGGAAAGGTCAGTAAAGCCCGACTTTATCGGCAAACGCATTATCTGAAAAAACAGTTTCGTGCCTGCACCATGACGCGATATCAAAAAGGCCTGATGATGGAAGCCGCTTGGCGTGGCAATTTATCTGCAGCATTATCAGACCGTCCGCTTGCCGCATTGAATCAGGCCATGCAGGATGGAATCGCCTTGAAAAAAGGCAATTCTGCCACGGTGGTACAAAGTGAGCTGGCAGGACAGCCGGTGGTTATCAAGCGTTACAACATGAAAACGCCCTGGCATTTTTTAAGGCGCTGTCTGCGAAAAAGCCGAGCCAATGTGTCCTGGTACAATGCCAATCTGCTGGAATATCTGGACATTGCCACTCCGCGACCATTGGGCTTTGTGGAACAGCGATTCCTTGGACTGCGGCAAAAAGCGTATTTTATCAGTGAGCAGATTGCCGGGCGCTCATTGGCAGATTTAGCTGATGCTGAGATTCAGCAAGCTGACATGCTGCAGCAAATCAGCGAATTATTTGAACAATTACATCGACATCATATTTATCATGGCGACTTAAAAGCGACGAATGTGCTGGTCGATCAGCAGCAGAAAATCTGGCTGATTGATTTGGATGCCATGCAACAAATCACCAAAACCGGTTTTGGCCGGTTACATAAAAAAGAACAGCAGCGATTTTTACGTAATTGGCCGGTAGGTGAAACGCGACATCTGTTGAGCAAAGCAATCAAGGTATAAGGTCACAACGTTGTGTTAATTGGATTTTGGTTATGAAGCTGGCGGTATGCCTGTATAAATATTTTGCCTACGGTGGCCTGGCACGGGATTTTCGACGGATTCTGGAAATTCGTCGCGATGCCGGTGATGACATCGATGTGTATTACATTGAATGGCATGGCGAGCCAATACCCGGCTTTAACCAAATCCAGATTCCTGTTTCAGCTCTGACCAATCATGGCAAAGTCCGGGATTTTTACAACAAAGCGCAGCCTTTAATTGCAGCCGGTAATTATGATCTGGTGATTGGCTTTAACAAAATGCCGGGGCTGGATCTGTATTACGCTGCCGATCCCTGTTATCTGGCACGAGTCAGACAGGAACCCAGCTATATCTTCAAACAGTTTTCTGGCCGCGTTAGATTTTATGAAGCCTGGGAACGGGCGGTATTCGGGCAACAAAGCCATACCGTATCGATGATGATCTCATCGGTGCAACGCAAACTGTTTGAACAGTATTACCAAACACCGCCAGACAGATTGGTCGACCTGCCACCGGGTATTGATCCCGATAGAGTGCGTCCCGATGACTGGCAACAGCAACGTCAGCAATTTCGCCAGCAGTTATCACTGAATGATGACGATTTTTTACTGTTGATGATCGGCTCCGGCTTTAAACGAAAAGGTGCAGATTTTGCCATAGAGGCTATGGCAGGTTTACCTCAAACCATACGTGAGAAAACACATCTATATGTGGTTGGTGAAGATAATGCCAAGCCTTTTGAACAGCTGGCCCACAAACTCAATGTTAAACAACGCACCCATTTTATGGGCGGACGTGATGATGTAGCCAAATGGCTGCTGGCGGCCGATGTATTTTTACACCCGGCACGCTCAGAAAATACTGGTACTGTGATATTAGAAGCCATGGTAGCCGGGCTGCCAAGTATGGTCAGCGCTGCCTGTGGTTATGCCAATTATGTACAAGATTCAAATGGCGGAGTGTGTATCGATCAGCCGGAAGATACAGCAGCTTTCACCCAACAACTGGCAAAAATGCTCGATAAACAACGTCTTCAACAACTGTCACACAATGCTCTGGATTATGCTGCAACGCATGATCTTTATAGCATGCCGCAGCGGGCTGCGGATTTGATCGTAAAGTTGGTTAAGCAGAAAACTGCTGAATAATTAAGAAAAAGTAATGAATAATTCATCCACCGCCCAGTTAGCGATTGTTTCATTTGAATCATTGGGAGACAGCCTGATTTATATAATGATGGCTGATAATTTGAGACGAAACGGCTACACGGTAATGTTATTTGGCAATGTGCCATATCAATTAAAAAATTGGCTGCCTGAACTTGCCATTCAACCTTACCCGCAACTGGAAGATTTGTATTCCACTCTCAATGAATATCATCTTGTTTTGATGAGTCCCTCCAGAGCCATACGAAATGCAACCGTACCGATCACGTTGGAGGATATTCGTCAGCGTTATCTTCTTATCTGTCAGAAGGTTCCTGATGAGTGGTCTTTTGACCATCAGTCCAGATTAGAACAAAGTTTGAGTCCGGAGGTTTTTCAACAACTCGGCCATCTCAGTCATGCTGCTGGTTCGATTCGATATCGAGAATTTGAAAAAGAATCTGTTGTTGAAATCACGCTGGATTTTATGCGTGAGAAAATGGGATTACAAAACCTTTCCGCCAACGTACAGCTTTCACCACCGCAAGGTCTTGTATACCGAAAAAACCGCCGTCGTATTATCCTCAGCCCCGATTCGGCCTGGCCAGAGAAAAAAGACTGGACGCCAGAGCGTTTTTTAAAGTTGGGTAAATTACTTGAGCAATCGGGATATGAGCCGGTCATTGTGGTGGCACCGGATAATCACGAAGTTTGGCAAACCATGGTGAATAATCGTTTTCCTACTCTGACCTTTGAAACGATTGATAAGTTAGCCGAGTATATTTATGAATCGGGAGCAGTGATTGCCAATGACTCAGGTAACGGCCATTTGGCATCATTTTTAGGTATACCGGTCATTACTATTTATCGAAAACGTAATCCCTATTTTCACTGGCGACCTGATTGGTCTGCAGTTAAGGTTGTTTGTCCAATAATTGTGCTGCCCGGATTTAATGGACCCATTTGGCGGCCATTTGTTGGGGTTAAGCGCGTTAAAAATGAATTAGAAAAACTTCTCATGCGGGTTGAAAAAAGCTAAGTGACCATGAATCCAAGTAATAAATTATTAGTGCTGGATGGTATTGGAGGCATTGATTTAGGCCGAAATCTAACGGCCAGTATTCAAGATCATGGCATTGCTACCGAGTATTTTGATATGGCTAAACTGCCAAAAATCACATTACAAAAACCGCGTTCTGCCATTGCCAAAATGCTCAATAAAAAAAAGGATAAAGACGGTTTTTATTGTCTACCGAAATGCGATTTTGCCCACTTGGAGCAACAGCTCAACCAACTCAAACCGAACAAAATACTGGTGATTGGCTTTTTATATAAATTTTTTGAACCGCAAAGATTGAAGCAATTAGCAGATAAGCTCGATATTGAACTGTTTTTGTACGATACCGATAGCTGCAATCTTTATTCAAGTCGCCGGGAATTTATCTTTTTTATCGAAAATGAACTTACCGTCTATAACGCCATATTTTCATTCTCACGGGTCGTGACGGATTTTTTCAAGCGAAAAAAATTAAATGCCTTTTTCTGCCCCTTCGGCGACACAACTAAAACCAACCAACCATCAGAAGATGCTGAAATTGATGTGATTTTTGTTGGCAGTGCTGATTTACGACGAATATTTCTGTTGGAGAACATTGCCGATAAAGTCACTATTTACGGTAATCGCTGGCAACGGCAGTGGCCGTTAATGTCTGAAGCGCTTCAGCAAAAAGTTATCGATAAACCCATTTGGGGAGAGCAGTTACAAGCGAAACTGATAGCTTCCAAAATTGTATTAAACATCACCAGGATTCCATTTTACGGAGCAGAAACTGGCATTAATCATCGTATCTTTGAGGCGATGTCTTTGGGATGTTTTGTATTAACCGATCATTGTGATGAAATTGCGGAACTGTTTGAGGTAGGTGAGGAAATCGAAACTTTTAAAGGTATTGATGAGCTTAAGCACAAAGTCGATTATTACCTTAAACATGATGAGAAGCGTCAGCGTATTGCACAGCGTGGTCATCAGCGATTTCTCAAAGACTATAGCTGGCAAACCCGATCTGCGGATCTGTTAACGAAAATGGGGTTGTTAACTTAATAACCCCATTTTCAGACGATTCACAGACGGTTTCAGAACATCATAAAAACCAATTTATTTGGTGATCAGAATATCTTCCATCACCAGATACTGCAGATCGGATCCGTAGAACATATTCAACGCATCGGTGGGGCTGCAAACCATCGGTTCGCCACGACGGTTCAGTGAAGTATTGAGTACTACTGCATTACCGGTGAGTTTTTCCATTTCTTCAATCAGCTCGTAATAGCGTGCATTGGTGGCTCTGGTCACAATCTGCGCGCGTGCAGTGCCATCTTCATGCACCACTTCCGGAATCCGTGATTTCCAGCTTTCTGCTACATCAAAAGTGAATGTCATATACGGGCTTGGATGCTCAGTCTGCAGAATTTCCGGAGCTACTCTATCCAGCATGCTTGGGCAGAATGGACGCCAGCGTTCACGGTATTTGATTTGGGCATTAATTCGATCGGCAACGCCGGAATGATTCGGTGAGCCCAGAATACTGCGATTGCCTAATGCACGTGGACCGAACTCCATCCGACCCTGAAACCAGGCGACCGGATTACCATCGGCAAGAATTTTGGCAGTATCAGCACACACATCATCGAGGTATTGCCAGCTAACCGGTTGAGTGTAGCGTTCACAGGCGTCGATGCATTGTTGGGTGGTATATGACGGGCCGAGATAAACATGCTCCATCTTTTCAACCGGCACACCAGCCAATTGTGAAGCATAACTGGCAGCACCAATGGCCGTACCGGCATCACTGGAAGCAGGTTGTACAAACAATTCTTTCACACCGGGCATGGCAATGATGCGCTGGTTGAGTTTGACATTTAGAGCCACACCACCGGCATAAGCCACTTTACCGGTTTCACGAATGATATCGCCAAGGTAATAATCAATCAGATGTAAGGCACATTTTTCCAGCAAAGCCTGAATGCTGGCGGCGTAATCAATATAGGGCTCGTCTTTTTCATCGCCTTCACGCATTGGACCAAGCCATTCAATCAGTTCAGGGCTGAAGAAATAGCCTTTGCCATCTTTTTTATAACGACGGAATCCAACGGTATTGACCAGCTTGGTATTGACCTTGAATTCACCATTTTCACAATGAATCAAACGTGAAAAGTCAAAACGGTTCGGATCGCCATACGGTGCCATACCCATGACTTTAAATTCGCCATCAAGCATTTCAAAACCCAGGTATTCGGTCATTGCGCCATAAACGCCGCCGAGTGAATCTGGGTCATAAAACTCTTTGATTTTGTGTATTTTGCCGTTTTCGCCATAACCAAAAAACGTTGTGGCATATTCGCCTTTACCATCAATGCCGATAATCGCGGTTTTTTCCTGAAAACCACTCAGATGATAAGCACTGCTTGCATGGGCCAGATGATGTTCAACCGGGACAAACTTGACGCGTTTTGGATCAATGCCTAAATCATCCAGCAGTTTCATCACGTTTTTGTGATTACGCCAGTAACGACGATTACCGGAAAATAAAGCAGTCAATGCCCTGTCAGGTGCATACCAGTGACATTTGGCATAATGCCAGCGAGCAGGTGATTGCAGACCAATTTGCGCGTAAGGGAATGCGACAATATCGATTTCGTCAGGACGAATGCCAGCCTGTTCAAGACAGAATCGGGTGGCTTCATAAGCCATCTTGCCCTTGGCATGCTTGTCACGAAGGAAGCGTTCTTCTTCGGCAGCAGCCACAAGTTTGCCATCTATGTATAATGCTGCGGATGCATCATGATTCACAGCACCGGAAAGACCTAAAATAATCATGAGTTGACTTTGGTGAAATTTAAATCGGCCATTATAACAAGTGAAGGTCGCAAGCAGGGATGCTTTTCCTGAATGTTTTGTTTTACCGTAAATAAATTATTTTTGGCGATGCATGATTAATGTGACAATTTGCTAATAATAAGTTCAAAAATATAGCTAAATTTACATATCTGAATTTTGGATATATTTTCTGAAAAGTGTGTAATGAAAATATGCGCTATTCGAATTCAGTTTGTTCGCTGGATATTAATTTGAAAGATAATGAAGTAGTAGATGTTTAATAACATTAGAAACAAATATAACGGCGATAAAATTATCCTAATCGCAATGAGCATCTGGATATTGGGTTTTTTCTTGATGCCTTTCAGTAAGCAACACTATCAAATCTTTATAATCACTATTGTTATTAGTGCTTTCTGGTTAATATTTACACTGAAATTTAATTATAAGTCCTTGCTTAGTTCAAGGATAATCCAAGTCTCATTCGCCTATGCCTTCCTCTTTCTTATAAGTATTTATTGGTCCAATCTGGACACATTTTCAGATAAGTTCAAAGAAGTAAAAACGTTTCTCTATTTGATCTTTTTTTCTCTGGTTTTTCTATACTCTATTGATGGTAAAACAGAGCGGTTAATTAATTTAATACATTATTTAATCGTCGCTGCAGTTTTCAGTTTGTTTATAAACTTTTATTTTTTTTACGGCATAAATAACGAACCCATATCTGCCCGATTTGCGGGCTTGGGAAGATTATGGAACCCTTTATGGGCCGCAGCTATGTATGGCGGAGCTGCATTAATCACGCTTTCCATTCTTTTTGATAAGTACCGCCAACTTAAATATTCGATTAAATATGCTTTGATTTTGTCTTATTTCTTATTAGTGATTGCGGTTTTTCTGACCCAATCCAGAGCCCCGATTGGTGCTGTGGTTTTAATGTCATTAATTGTTTTTTTCTTTTCAAAAATAGCCATTAAAACGAAATTTATCCTTGCCACTATAGTCAGTGTGCTTGGGGTACTTTTGCTTACCTATTTCTTGCCAGCAATAACTGAGTTGACTTTGGAAAGAGGTCAAAGTTATCGCTTAGATCTTTGGTTGGGCTTTATTGAGAGAGCGAAAGAACATCTTATTTTTGGTCATGGTGGTGGTTCAAATGTTCCTATCCACGCCCCTGGTGAATTCGTCCATGATTGGCGCCATTACCACAGCACTTATATAGGTTCTTTGGTTGAACTGGGCTTAATTGGCCTGATTTTACACTTGGCCATCATCGTTACTGTGCTCAGAACTGCCTGGAAATTGCGCAAGAATTTTTATGTTAAAACGTCAGCCTGGTTATTTATTTATACCTGTATTATCGGCCTGACATTTGGTCATGGAATTCTTACGAGAATGAATACACAGTGGTTGTTATTCTGGATGCCGTTACTGGTTATTGCAATGTATGAAATCCGCAATAATAAAATGTCAGTGAGAAATGATTCCTCAGAGTTTGATTCTGTAGAGGATGCGCGTTAGCGTTGATGTTTTAACAACTGGGTGATTTTAGCGTTTTCCCAAAACTGTGCTTTAACAGCTTTATCCGAAAAGAGTGTATTCAGTCTTTTCTGGCAAGATTCTTGGTTTGTAACGGCATCTTTATCGTTAGCTGTATTGATTAACGCTTTACTTAAACCTTCAATATCCCTGAACTTAAACAATTGGCCAATACCCTCAATGATTTCAGCACCGCCGCCGCAATCGGTGCAGATTATCGGCAAATCAGCTGCCATCGCCTCAAGAAACACCATGCCGAACGGTTCACGATCTGAACTTAAAGCAAACACATCAAAAGCCTTAAAATAGCGTCTGGCTTCCGGGATGGGCCCAACAAACACAACATGATTCTGAAGTTTTAAATCTCGCACCAATGCTTTCAGTTCGTCCTCAAGCCTGCCTTTTCCAACAAAACAAAGCAGGGCGTTCTGAGGAAGAGATGGAAGCGCTTTAGCAAATCCACGAATTAAGGTTTGTGGATCTTTGTCAGGATGAATACGACCCACACTGCCTATAATCCAGCTGTGCTGTGGGAGGGCAAGTTTTTCTCTGGCCTGGTCTTTAGGTAACAGTTCGCTTTGCACCAATTCGACATCGATACGGTTGTAGAGTGTTTGGATTTTATCTTGCGGCCAATTCGGCAGACGATTTCTGATTTCATCACGCACTGCGTTGGACACTGCTAATAACGTTAAGCGTGATTTAAACAGGTTGACCAATAATCGGCGGCCAAAACGATCAAAATCCCCAAAAGAATGGCGAATACTCAAAATCGGTAATTTTGTTGCCATAGCTGCGATATAAGTAGGTTTAGCGCGGTGAGCAATACAGGCAGCAAAATTATATTGTCTATCAAGCTGACGGATCTTATTGATGATGCCAAGTTTCAGCCCGCTTAATTGTTTGCTTTGGTAATTAAGGAAGATCACTTCATCAGAACAGGCTTTTTCAGCTACAAGCGGATCGGGTTCCCCTGATAAAAATACGGTAATCACTTTATAAGGTGTGTCTTTAAAAAGTACAGCGTATTGGCGAGCACAATCCAGAAAAGGGTCGTAGTAACTGTGACAGATATGCAGTATGTAAGAGGCCTGGGCATTGTTATTGATATCAGTCATTGTTCAAAAACCAATTATTGAGTGGAACGTTTGCGAGGTGTCAATTTTCGCCAGAGCTTTTTATCTTTGGCACTAAGCGTCTCGACTTGCAGATAGGCTTTAAAAAAATACAAGCGATCCTTTAAAGTCCAACGGTCATCAGCATGACGATTAAAGCTGGATAAATCTCGCTTCATCGCCAATTTTGAACTGAAACGCCAACGCAGTTTTTCCAGATCAATCAGGCGAATTTTCCATTTGCCTTTTTTGTTTAATTTAACAAACACATGCTTGGGATAAAAACAATTATGCACGTAATGTGAGCGGTGCAACTTACGGGTCAATTTGGCAAGCTTGCGGATAAGTTGACGACGTTTTTGTTGGGTTAATTGTGTGGGATCTAACTTATCCAGAGAGGTGTAGTTATCCAATGCTTTGGTGATCAGAACTGCACGATCATCTTGTTTGCCAAAATACAGCGGGTTTAATGTGGGGATTTTCAGTTTTTTCAGTTGCTGAATATTTTCCAGCTCCTTTTGAAACGTCGGAATGCCTTTGAACGGATGCCGCCAAGTACGGCTATAGTAATTTTGCTGACGTTTCACAAAAACTTTGGTTGTGCCCTTGCGGGTATCAAACTCAGTGCGTGTCACGCCGCTCCAGCCACCGCGAGCTTCATTCGGTGTATCAAACCAATTCTTAGGTAAAGACCAAATGCGTTCAAATGACAGGGCTTTACGACTCGACCAATAAACCCGATTGATAAAAGCACTGGTTTTTTTATTGAAAATAGCCATATTTCAACTCGTTGCTGACTGCAGTTGCATAACAATCTGTTCAGGCAAAATATCTTGCATACATTTGTGATGACCCAATGGACAAGTCCGTTGAAAACAAGGACTGCATTCGATAGCAATTTGCACTAAACGAGCATTGTCTGAAAGTGGTGGGGTGAAAGCTGGTGAGGTGGGGCCGTAAATCGCCACTAAAGGCTTGTTGAGTGCAGCGGCAATATGCATTAATCCGGAATCATTACTGACCACCTGATCCGCTGTGGCAATCAAATCAATGGCTTCACCTAATTGGGTTTTGCCACAAAGATTAATGACATTATGTTTATCGGTAATGCCCGCAACGATCTGCTCACCTACCGCCGCATCTGCTTTTGAACCCATGATCAATACCTGCCAGCCCTGCTGGGTAAGCAGTTCTCCTAATGCAGCATAATGAGTCGTTGGCCATTGTTTGGCCGGACCAAATTCAGCGCCTGGACATAAAACCAAGCGTTTTTGCTCTGCCGATTTTGGTGGATTCAACTCGCTGGAAATTGCTTCTGCAATCATTCTAGGTGGCAGATAGTCAGGAGCGATATGTGATTTGGAAGCAGGATGGGCCAACGCAACAAAACGTTGCACCATCAGCGGTAAATTTTGTTTATTCAATTTACGGGGATCATTCAGCAAGCCATAACGCATCTCGCCTAACCAGCCTGTACGTTGTGGAATATTGGCAAACCAAGGGATTAGCGCTGATTTCCAGGAATTAGGCAGCACAATGGATTGATCATAGTTTTTGTGCCGTAAACTCAGACCAATCTGGCGCCGCTGTTTCCAGCCGAACACACCATGAGTTACCGGCATGCTAATCGCTTCACGGATTTCGGGCATGCGAGCCAGCAATGGGCGAGTCCATTCGGGTGCCAGCACATCAATATTGGCGTAGGGATAACGCTGTTTCAGCGCGGCAAATAACGACTGCGCCATCACCATATCACCGACCCAAGAGGGGCCGATGATCAGGATGTCGTGTTTAGCAGGCATAAATGATTAATGCAGCGTGCTGTGCGCCAGATAAATAAATATCACGCCAGCCGCGATTAACGAGGTTTGCTGTAATGTCTCCGACGGTTTTACTTTACTTTGCAGGCCCGGAATCAAATCGGCCACAGCGATATAGATAAAGCTGGAAGCAGCAACCACCAGAATATACGGCAGAATATGCTGCATATCGGCTAACAGGAAATAAGCTAAAACAGCGCCGACCACGGTCGCCATACTGGAAAGCATATTGAAATACAGTGCCTTGCGGCGAGAATAGCCACTGTGTAGCAGGATCACAAAATCGCCCAATTCCTGTGGGATTTCATGAGCCGCAATCGCCAGTGCGGTGACAATACCCAAATGCACATCAGTTAAAAATGCAGCGGCAATCAATACGCCATCAACAAAGTTATGAATGGCATCGCCAATAAGAATTAATGAGCCAGCGGCCTTCTTTGGTTCTTCATGGTGGTGATTATGATGATCTTCGCCCAGTTCCGGGATATCTTCATGGCCATGGTGGCTATGACAGTGGCGCCATAACACCATTTTTTCCAACAAGAAAAAGCTTAATAAACCAATTAAAAGCGTCAGACCGATGATATGTGGATCAACAGCATATTCATGTTCAATAGCATGCGGCAATAAACCTAATAAAGAGGCACCAAGCAACGCACCAATGGCAAAACTGACCAGATGCGGAACAGCATGTTGACGTGTATGTGTGGGTAACAGCAAAAAACTTGAGGCAATAATTACACTGAGAAGACCACCAAGAATACTGAAAATAATAATCCAGATTAATAAGTCCATATGCACCTGACAGAGAAAAAGAATGCGCAAATCATACCTTATTCAGCCTCAATCCATATTAGCGATGCCATTCGACCGGTTACACCATCACGGCGAAACGAGAAAAACCGCTCTTTTTCACTATAGGTACAATAATCACCGCCATAGATTGCTGTAACGCCCTGCGCGGCTAGGCGTTGTCTGGCAAGCAGGTATATATCAGCCAAATATCGATCTGCATGCGTTGCGATAAAAGCGGCTTCAGCTGCTGGATCAACAGCGAGGAATGCGGCTTTAACCTCGGGGCCGACTTCAAAAGCGTGCGGTCCGATAGCTGGTCCCAACCAGACGAGAATGTCAGACCGAGGCTTGGCAAATTTGGCTAAGGTGTTTTCAATAATTCCAGCTTGCAGACCACGCCAGCCGGCATGCACTGCAGCAACCTGAGACCCTGATGTATCAGTTATTAACAGCGGTAAACAATCTGCCGTCATAACGGCACAGACTTTATTGGTTGAAGCGCTGACGATGGCATCAGCTTCGATATCCTTCTGCCACTGGCTGGAATCGATAACATCAGTGCTATGGGTTTGCTTTAGCCATAACGGTTGATTTGGCAACAAAGCGGTTTCAATTAAACTTTGCCGGTTAGCTGCCACATGATCAGGATTATCACCGACATGATCGCCTAAATTAAGCGAGTCATATGGTGCCAGGCTTTGGCCACCATTACGTGTCGTGGTTAACGCTTTAGTATGATGGGGGGCCGGCCAGTTTACCGAGATAAATGCTTCAGCCATCGCAGCGCGGAACATGCAAATAATCACGCCAGGCGGCAAACAGGTTTTCATCACTGGCTGCGCAGGTAGATCTTGGGGTTAAACTACGGCAGAACACCGCTTCGTTATCCAATGTACAGGCAAAAGCACCGGCTTCATCGACAATAAGCTGTGCTGCGGCGTAATCCCAGATTTGCTGACGACCGTGTAAATACAGTTGCGCTCGTCCGGCAGCAAGCCAGCAGAGTTCTAATGCGATCGAGCCCAAACTGCGTTGTGAACCATAAGGTTTTTCGTCAACCAGTCTTTGGGCCAGAGATTTGGGCAAACGTTTGAAATCAATAATAGCCAGAGTCTGATTCAGCGCAAGACCAGAGAGTTCGGCTTTAAGACGCTGCCCATTCAACCACGCTCCCGCGCCTTTTTTGGCTGCAAAGCACTCTTTCATCACCGGATCGTAAACCAGCCCAACGGTGACTTCACCATTTTCAATTAACGCCAGAGAGATGGAAAAGAACGGCATGCCAGAGGCAAAATTACTGGTGCCGTCAATCGGGTCCAGACACCATAACGAGTCGTTGCTGGCGAGTAATTCCGCTTGTTCGGCGGCGGTCATCTCTTCGCCGAGCAGTTTTATTTCGGGAAAATCCCGCTTTAACGCCTCGGTAATGGTTTGTTGCATCAATTTGTCAGCGACAGTGACGATACTGCCATCGTGCTTATATTGACGACTGACAGTTTTGAATAATGGCATTAAATGCAACTGAACAGTGTCAGTCAGGCATTGTTGCAGTTTGGCGAGGTCGGTATCCATGAAAAAAAGTATATCAGCCATTTAAGGAATATTATTCAAACTCTGCGATGCAGTCTGTAAACTGCTGATTCGTTTTGTCAGTTGAAGCTATTTTATGCGTGTTCCCAGGTTTTATTGCGCGACTTTGGCGCCCAGTTCATCCCCAATCATATTGCCCGATGAGGTGTTTCGACATGCCGTGCAGGTACTTCGTATGAAACCGGGTGCGGTGTTGAGTTTGTTTGATGGCAAAGGTCTGGAATACCAGGCCCAGCTGGAACAGGTCGATAAACGCCAGGCAACCGTCAACTTGCTGCAACAAATAAACACAGATAATGAATCACCATTGGATATTCTGTTAATGCAGGGTATTTCCCGTGGAGAGCGGATGGATTACGCCATACAAAAAGCCGTCGAGCTTGGTGTCAAACGTATAATGCCGGTGGTTACCGCGCGCTGTAATGTTCAGCTTTCCGGTGATCGCGCGGATAAACGATTAAATCACTGGCAAGGGGTGGTGATAAGCGCCTGTGAACAAAGTGGCCGGAGTTTTATACCTGAATTATTGCCCATCACCACATTGGATGAGGCTTTGGCAGAGGTTAATGACGGTTGCAGATTGGTGCTGGATCCAGAAGCTGTTCAAGGATTTTCCAGCGTAAATAAGGCCAGCCAGATTGCATTATTGATTGGCCCGGAAGGCGGATTAAGTGAGACAGAAGTTCAGCAGGCAATTGATGCTGGATTTACTGGCATCAGTCTGGGGCCCAGGATATTAAGAACTGAAACTGCTTCTGCTGCGGCATTAGCTATGGTGCAAGCCGGTTGGGGAGATATCGGATGAATGACAGTACCATCGTATTATTGATTCTGGCATTGATAGGCTGGATCTGGTGGGACAGTCGTGGCGTGGCGGAACATGCCAGCCGTGTGGCCAGTCAATATTGTCAGTCAATGGGTGTCAGTTTTCTCAATGATACTGTTGCCTGGCAAAAAATCCGTTTGAAACGCGGTGCCAACGGCAGAATGCAATTTGAACGCACCTATTTTTTTGAGTTTGCCAGCGATATGCAACAGCGTTATCGTGGTGAGGTTGTCATGTTGGGAAAACGGGTGAAGTCGATCCAGTTGGATCCGCATCGTTTCAGTTAAGTCATCAAAGGAAGAGGGTATGACAAACAAACTTGCACTGGTTATTGATGATTCACGTGTTGCCCGCATGATGTTATGCAAATTATTGCAGACATCTGGATTTGAGGTGGTGGAGCAGGGCAGTGCCGATGATGCATTAGCGTGGTTGGAAAACAGCGATCAACTTCCACTCATCATCTTTATGGACTTAATGATGCCGGGAATGGATGGTCTAACGGCCACTCGTCATATTAAATACGATTCGCGCTGGCAGGCTATTCCAGTTGTACTGTGTACCAGTAATGACAGTGAAGCTGACAAGTTGTCAGCGCATGACAGCGGTGTATTAGCTTTATTGTCCAAACCACCTGAAGCTCATCAGTTACAAAGCATCCTCAATGATCTGATGGCTCCGGTTGAATTAACGGAAGAGTTCATCCAACCGGCAGAAGAAAAATCATCGTTCAGCGAAATGCCCGCAGCCCCAAGCCTTGGTGAATTAATCGCTGAGGTAGAACAACAATTATTACCAGGGTGGTTACAACAATCACAGCACTCAGCAGAAAAGATAAGTCAGCGCATTGCCGAAAATATTAGCCGACATTTGATGGATGAAAGACTTAATGGCTTGGCAGAACAACTTTCCACGCAATTAACAGAGCAGCTCACCTCAGGTATTCAAAACAAGGTTGAGCAACAACTGGCAACGCAAGCGGCACAAATGCAGACGGTGTTATCCGAAAAAGCTGCCGATGCCGCTGAAACGGCGATGCAAAACCTGAATCAGTCCAATCATTGGCAACAGCAAGTATCCTCACAGACCGAGCGATGGTTATCTGATCAGCAACAGCTTATACAGCAACAGTTGATGTCAGCATTGCAGCCGCGAATTGAAACTTTTATCGCCGAGCAACTTGCCGCACTTCCTGATGCTGCAACGCCGATGATGGAAACACTTCACGAAGAACTGGCACAACTGCAATTAATGCAGTCTCAACTGGTTAAACGTCAACGTATGACTGGCGCGTTATTAATGGTGGCTCTGGCAGCAGGAATATTTGCCCTGTTACAAATCAATTTATTTTGATCTGTCATTGCTGAAGACCGCGTAGCGTGACTATGACTATTTTGGAGGCATTGCAATGGGCCAGACTTCAGCTTGTTGCCAGCCCATCTCTGCGCGCTGATAGTGATGAGTTGTTATGTCATGTACTGGATTGTCAGCCGCTCGCTTTAATCACTTCTCCTGAAAAAACACTGACTACGCAGCAACAGCAACAATTTGCCTCACTGATTGAACAACGTCAGCAAGGAATACCTGTTGCTTATTTAACGGGTATTCGCGGCTTTTGGTCGTTGGATCTTGAAGTAAATCAACATACCTTGATCCCGCGTCCGGATACCGAGTTACTGGTGTCACTGGCATTGGAAAAAATCCAACCGGGAATGTGTGTTGCCGATCTCGGAACCGGTAGTGGGGCGATTGCTTTGGCGATTAAAGCTGAACGCGAAGATATCTGGATGCTGGCAACAGATTATTCGGCTGAGGCGTTGACCATGGCAAAACACAATGCCGAAAAGAACCAGTTGGAAGTACATTTGGTTCGTGCACAGTGGCTGGATGCCTTTCAGGCTGAATCTTTTGATGTGATCGTCTCTAATCCACCCTACATTCGAATGGATGATCCGCATTTAACCAGCGGTGATCTTCGTTTTGAGCCTTTGACTGCACTAGCCTCTGGAGAGGATGGTCTGCAGGATATCCGGCAACTGGTTCGCCAATCTGCAAAAGTATTAAAACCTCAAGGCTGGTTGATGGTTGAACACGGTTATGATCAGTCCTCAGATGTTCAGGCAATATTTCAACAAAACGGTTTTACCGGTATTCAGGCCTTTCAGGATTACGGGCAACAGGATCGTGTGGTAATTGGCCAGCGTGGCTAGCTCGGCAAGAGTCGAATTCAGGTAACATAATGCATATGAATGATGATCAATTGCTGCGTTACAGCCGCCATATTCTACTGCCGAATTTTGATATCACCGGTCAACAACGGGTGCTGGAAAGTCGTGTGTTGGTAATAGGTCTTGGTGGCTTGGGTTCACCGGTGGCTTTATATCTGGCCGCTGCAGGGGTTGGCCATCTGGTGCTGGTTGATGACGATATTGTTGAGCTGACCAATCTGCAGCGGCAGATTGTGCATCGACAAACATCGGTTGGACGTACGAAAACCAGTTCTGCCGCAGCGGCGTTAAACAGTTTGAATGACACCATTCAGGTTGAGACAATCGATCATCGTTTGGGTGAGTTGGAGTTGACGGAGCAGGCCGTTTTGGCAGATGTCATTGTTGATTGCACCGATAATTTCAGTAGCCGGTTTCTGCTTAACCGGGTCAGTAAAAAAACCAAAACGCCTCTGGTTTCAGCGGCTGCTATCCGTTGGGAAGGACAAATTTCGGTATATGATGCTCGACATGCTGATGCACCATGTTATCGTTGTTTATACGACGACAATGGCGGTGATATTCAACAGAGTTGTGCTGAGAGTGGGGTGCTCTCACCATTACTAGGCATGATGGGCTCGATACAGGCAATTGAAACGCTCAAATTGCTAGCCAATACGGGCACGTCACTCAATGGCCGGTTGCTCATCGTCGATGCCCTGTCAATGCAGATAAGGGAAATAAAATTAAAACAAGATCCGGCTTGCCCGGTATGTCACGATAAAGAGAATAACTAAATGACAGTTACAACGACCATACGTTTACCACGTACTTTAGTGAATGATCTATTACATCAGGCACAACTTTCGCCTCATCAGCAGGTTTCCGGATTGATTGGACGACATGGTCAACGCTGCATGTGTTATCCGATAGAAAGCGTCAAAACGGATGCCAGCGTGTTATTTGCTCTCAACGCCAGTGAACAGCTGGCGGCGTTGAAAGAAATGAAAGAACGCAATCAGGAATTATTCGCTATATATCACTCCCATCCAGATGCACCGGCTTTACCTTCAGTAATCGATGAAGATGTGGCGGATTATCCGCAGGCCTTGTATCTGATCATTTCTTTAAACACTCGTGGCGTGCTGGAAATGCGTGGTTTCCAAATGCATGGAAAAAACATCGAAGAGGTAAATTTGATCATATGAAGAATCTTGACGCATCAGTATTACAAAATGCAGCGCAACAGGCGCTGGATGCGGCTAAAAAGCTGGGCGCGACCGCTGCTGAAGTGGGCATTAGTCAAAGCGTTGGCTTATCGGTAAATGTTCGCCAGGCTGAAATTGAAACGCTGGAGCACAATAAAGATACCGGCCTGGGAGTCACTGTCTATCTGGGCCAGAGCAAAGCGTCTGCCAGTACCTCGGATTTGCGGCCTGAAGCTATCTACGAAACCGTGGCTATGGCTTGCAGCATTGCCAAACATACTCAGGAAGATAAATATGCAGGCTTAGCCGATGCCGCTTTAATGGCGACGTCATTTCCTGATCTGCAGTTGTATTATCCCTGGGAGTTATCACCAGAACAGGCGTTTACGCTGGCGATGGAATGTGAACAGGCCGGGCGGGATTTTGATCCATTGATCAGTAATTCTGAGGGCGCCAGTGTTTCCACCCATGAAGGGCAACGGATTTATGCCAACAGTCATGGTTTTATCGGTCAGACGCAGTCCAGTAGACACAGTTTGTCTTGCACCTTGATTGCTCGAGATGAAAACGGCATGCAACGTGATTATTGGTATGACGTGGCTCGGGATAGTCGGGATTTAGCTGCTGCAGTGTCGATTGGCCGCAAAGCTGCTGAACAAACCTTGAAACGTTTAAATGCCCGTGAAATTGAAACCGGACATTATCCGGTGATTTTTGCCGCTGAAATTGCCTCTTCCTTATTCGGCCAGTTGGTCGGCGGAATTCGTGGCAGTGCCTTATATCGCAAATCCAGTTTTCTGCTCGATAAACTGGGTGAGCAGATTTTTCCAGCGTTTATGCATATCCACGAACAGCCTCATTTATTAAAAGCGCTGGGCAGTTCCGCCTTTGATGCGGAAGGTGTCGCCACGCAAAATCGTGACATTATTCGTGACGGTATTTTGCAGGGCTATGTACTGGATAGTTATTCCGCCCGACGTCTTAATATGACCACTACGGCTAATGCTGGCGGGGTGCATAACCTTACGGTGGATAGTAATGATTTATCGTTTAAAGACATGCTTAAAGCAATGGATCGCGGCGTGATTGTCACTGAAACCATGGGCATGGGCGTCAATATTGTCAACGGTGATTACTCGCAGGGTGCCGCCGGTTTCTGGGTGGAAAATGGTGAAATCCAATATGCCATTGATGAGTTCACCATCGCCGGTCAGTTGCAGGATATGTTCAAAGGCATTCAAGCCGTGGCAAATGATGTGGATTTACGCAGCAGCATCCGCAGCGGTTCTGTATGGATCGATAAAATGATGGTGGCAGCGTAACTTTAGAGTCAGGGGTATGCTAAATCGCTATCCCTGCTTTTAGATGCTGCTAGGAACGATCAACAGGCATCAGGCTATCACGTACGATATTGGTGATATCGGTTAAGTAACCCATCGAAAATATAGAGGACAGCATCTGCCGCAGATTTTTTATCCGGTGGGCGCTGTGACTGCGTAATGCATTAATCTGTTGGGTTAAATCCTGTTCGTCGTGCAGCCAATCAGTTTTGCTGTTGACCAACTGGCAATGAAAAACAAAATGATGATCTGCATTGAAAAGCCTGTGTAATAACAGGCTTTTTGCTTCTTTAGATTGCAACTCATGTTCACAGATAATCTGCCAGGGCTGTTGCTGGGACCGATAACAATATAAACCCATCGGCTGTGTAACCAGATTGTCGGTATTGAGCGTTTTTAATGGCAAGGTAATACGTGAAGTAGCATTAGAAATTGCCTGCCATAATTTATTATCCGTTTGATCAATTGTCTGGGAGTGACCAGCCACCGCTTGCAGCACACGTTTTTGCTGATTGTCCAGACCGAAAAACAAAGCAGTATTGAGCGGCGTATGGCTCAGCAGATCCAGATAAACCCGACTATATTGCATCTGCAGCAAATCATCTTCCCGGCGTGCCAGTGAATGTTGATTGGTTGAAATGGCTTGTTCAAAAAACTGATTCAGAGCTAACGGACATTGACTGACCATTCGTTGCAAACCAAGCTCAGTTTGCTCGGCAAACTTCTGCACTCGTTTCACCTCGTAAGGCACACTGCGTAAATTCAGCAACGGTCGCTGATTTTGCCAGCGAGTGAAATGTAGCGTTGCTCGGCTGCCAACCGAGACCAGTAAATCGGCATCGACCGATAAAGAGAGTCCGTTAACTGATACCTCGTTGGTTTGCGTGACATACTCCTGGCCATTAATAAACAAGGCAACCGGGGTGACTACGGTGTAGCGACTTTGCTGGCGTCTTATAAAGGTTTTTATTGAACTGAGAGGCGGTAATTCGTAGTTTGCCGCAGATCTCTCAATCCCTGTATCAGCATCAAACGTGGTCTCATTGTCGCTTAACTGCTGTAAACAGGCGGTAATATCGGTTATTGCCAACAGGTTTTTGAGCCGTGAAAGCTTACGTGAGAAGTCATCAGCAAGACGTGGATCAACCTGGGCAATACTATCTAAATGTGGATGGTATTGTGTCTCATCAACCTGCAATGCCGTGAGCTTGAACTGCCACAACTTTGTTTTGGCAGGCCAAGGCCAATACTGTTTCAAACGGCTTAATTCATCAGCCGAGATCACCAGTAAACGATCATTATGCAGGGCCAGAATACCGCTGGATAAATGCATTTGTTCAATGCGTGATAACAGGATCTTGATGTTTTTGAGCAGGTTAGGAGCACTGGTAAAAATCTGGTCGCAGACAGTGCTGCTATGCACAGCGGTCACAGTGGTTTTTTGCTGCTGTTCGCCAATCCAGCACAGCAGGCTGGGAATTTGCCGGCTGTAAAGCCGTAACAGGCAATGTTGTGTCAGGTTGAGAATTTCGTTATTTAATTCTGCCGGGCTTCGCTGGGTCTGATTGCTTAGCCAGTTTTGCCAGGCCTGACGGATGTCATCGCTCACCGAATCATTAAACCGCATCACAATAAAGGTGCGCTGTTCATCGTGATCCAGCCGCGTAATATCAAACGCAATTTGTGTCGGTTCAGTGTTATGTGCATTTGGAAAGTGCTGAAAGCTGACATTCACGGTATCGTTTTTTTCCAGTGTCGATACCTGTTTCATGCTGACGCGGATGGCATCGGCACTAACATCCAGCGTCATTGCATGGTAATTCAAATCAGCATTTTGGATGGTGACGGGTAATGTGAGCAAAACCCGTTGTGCCTGACGTCTGACCGGTTGATCCAATCTGATAAGTAACAAGCTACTGTCGTCTGAAGTGGAGAGTTGCGGTTGTTGTGATTGCTGCTGAAACTGGCGAACTGTTTGTAACAACGCCTCATAAACGCCAACCGTATAGAGGCCACCCATCCGCTCAACCAGCTGCTTCAGGATCAGATAATTGCGATCATCGAGATAATGCGTCAGACCGCCAAATTCATAAGGCTGACATTCGCCAGACACCTTGCCACGTAAATCAATAATCCGTTGACAGGTTTTTTGTAATCGTTGACGTTCCAGCTGAGCTAGAAAGAGTTGATTTTGATTTTTGCTGCTTTCCGTTGCCATCGACCTGGTTAATTCAGCTCTTCAGGTGTTTTGGCTTGAATACTCAGCGCATGAATGGCTGAGGGCAATAGCTCTGCTGCAGCCTGATAGACAAGACGATGCCGTTTAATCGGAGAAAGTCCGGTAAAAGCTTCACTGACTATAAATACACTGAAATGACCTCCACCGGTATTGCCGGCATGGCCTGCATGTAAATGACTGTCATCGGAAATTTCTAATTGGGTTGGCTGCAACTGCTGTAAAGCCTGTTCCAGTTTTTGTTGGGTTGTTGAACTCATGGCAACACTTTACGAAAAGGTTTAACAGTGACGTTGGCGTAGACATCCGCCTCAATATAAGGATCAGCATCGGCCCAGAGTTGTGCGCTGTGCCAGTCATCAAATTCTGCAACAACTAAACTGCCAGTGAAACCGGCTGCGCCAGGATCTTCGCTATCAATTGCCGGATGTGGACCCGCCAACACTAAACGACCCTGATTTTGCAATTCCTGCAAACGTGCAAGATGGGCCGGTCTGGCAGTCAGGCGTCGTTGCAGGCTATCGGGCTTATCTTCGCTGATAATGGCATAGAGCATCAGGGGGCGTCCTTCGAATTACTGCTGTCTTTAATATGGCGGGACAAATACAGAGCCTGTCCGGCAATAAATACCACGGTAATAATCAATGAACCAAATAATTTGAAGTTGACCCAGGTTTCTTCTGAATAGTTATAAGCGATGTAAATGTTCAGAAAACCTGAAAACACAAAAAACAGAATCCATACCGTATTGAGACGTGACCAGACCGCTGTTGGCAATTGCAGATGTGCTGCCATTAAACGTTCCAGCAAGGTTTTATCAGTAAAGACCCGGGCACCGATAAAGGCGAGGGCAAACAACCAGTTCACCGCAGTCGGTTTCCACATTACAAATTCAGGGTTTTGTAACCAGATAGTTGCTCCGCCGAGCACAGTAACCAGAATTAACGTTATCAGATGTTGCCGTTCAACTTTGCCATGGCGCAACTGGCTCCAAAGAACCTGAATCAACGTTGCCACCATCATTACTGCTGTGGCGACATAGATGCCGGCTACATCATATTCCTGACCATTCCAATGATAGATGCCGCCGCCAAACTTATAGGCAATAAAAAATAAGATAATGGGCAGGAAATCAGTAAATAGTTTCATCTTTATTATTCAGTTATTACAGAGATGGCACATTCTAACGTAAAATCAACACCATGACTCACTATGACCTGCATTGCCATTCCACCGCCTCTGATGGCGCGTTGTCACCTCAAGCCCTTGTCGAACGAGCTGTTCAGCAAGGTGTCGATGTGTTGGCATTGACCGATCATGACGGTACAGAGGGCATAAACGCTGCCCTTATAGCCGCTGAGGGACAACCGATAACACTTATTCCCGGGGTAGAAATTTCAGTTACCTGGTACAGCAGTACCGTTCATATCGTAGGGCTGAACATCGATATAGAGAATCCTAAACTGCAAAGTGGCTTAGCCGATATTCGTGATTATCGTCAGCAACGGGCCGAGCAAATTGCGCAACGCTTGGAAAAATCCGGTATTCCAGGTGCTTTGGAAGGCGCTGCACAATATGCTTCTAAAACGATGTTGGGACGTATGCATTTTGCACAGTATCTGGTCGAACAAGGCCATGCGGCCGATACCAAAGATGTATTCAAACGTTTTCTGGTAAGAGGCAAGCCTGGTTATGTGCCGGGAAACTGGACTGATTTATCATCCGCTGTGCAATGGATAACTGAAGCTGGTGGTCAGGCGGTAATTGCCCATCCATTACGTTATAAAATGACCGGCACCAAGCTGCGTAGACTGATTGAAGATTTTAAAACCGCTGGCGGACAAGCCATTGAAGTCAGCTCAGGACATCAACATCCAGATCAATTGAGAAACGTCGCAGCACTTGCTAAACAATATGATCTGCTCGCTTCCTGCGGTTCGGATTTTCATGGGCCTGAGCAAACCTGGAGCGAACTGGGTCGATTCCTGCCACTGCCTGCATCGTGCAAACCGGTATGGTCTTTATGGCAGTGAAACAGGCATATTGATTCGACTATGGTATATCTGAAGCGTATTTCGAGAACTAACGAAGGTTTTACATGAGCCAGTATTTTCAGATTCATCCCGAAAACCCGCAGCAGCGTTTAATTAAACAGGCCTGTCAGATCATCATGAAAGGCGGTTTGGTGGTTTATCCGACTGACTCGGGTTATGCCTTGGGATGTCATTTGGGTGATAAAGCAGCGATGGATCGTATTCGTCGATTACGGCAACTGGATGACGATCACAATTTCACGCTGGTGTGTCGGGATTTATCTGAACTGTCTGTTTATGCCAAATTTAACAATGCCGTATTTCGGCTGATCAAAGCGCATACGCCAGGCCCATACACCTTTGTATTACCAGCAACCAAAGAAGTACCACGCAGATTACAACATCCTAAACGTAAAACCATTGGCCTACGGATCCCGGTCAACAATATCGCGTTGGCGTTATTGGAAGAATTGAATGAACCGTTGATGAGTTCAACCTTGATTCTGCCGGATGAAAACATGCCAATGACTGAAGCTGATGTGATAGCGGAGCAGTTAGGTAAACACGTCGATTTGATCATCGATGGTGGTGCTTGTGGCCATGAGCCGACAACAGTGATTGAATTCGTCAATGATCTGCCAGAAGTGGTTCGTGTCGGTATGGGTGATCCAGCACCGTTTGAGGTGGAATGATCGTCTATCTAGCTATATTCCTTTTTATTGCAGTCCTAGTCTGGTTTATCGGACTGCAAAATGCCAAAGCAGATTGGGGCGGGCCATCCGTTAACTGGTTGGACGGCTGGACGCGTCTGATTTGTCGCTATATCCATCGTTTACCGGATCAGAAAATCGCTTTACCTGAAACGGGGCCGGCGATTGTGGTGGCCAATCATGTGTCAGGTGTTGATCCGCTGTTATTAATCTCTGCCAGTAAGCGCCCATTACGATTTTTGATTGCTCGCGAAGAATATGAACGTCCGATAGTCCACTGGTTATTTAAAAAAGCCGGGTGTATTCCAGTAGATCGTACAGGGCGTCCCGAACAAGCCTTACGCCAAGCGCTAAGAGCACTGCAACAAGGTGAAGTGATTGCGTTATTTCCGCACGGTACAATTCACTTGGATAGCGATCCACCCAGAAAAATCAAAGGTGGTGTGGGACGCTTAGCAAGCTGGTCAAATGCGCCGGTGTTTCCAATACGTATTGATGGCGTGACTGCACAGGGAAAAGTATTTACTGCGCCATTTGTGCCGAGTCGGGTACAGCTGACAATGAAGCCACCCTTACTCTGCACCACAGATTCCATGCTGCAATGCCTGCAGGACATCAGTTTGGCGATTGAGACGCCGGTAAAAGTTAAGCAGCCTTAGGGACGTGCTTAGATCTTCGTATAGAATTAAATTATTTTCAATAACTTATCTGTTTTTTCAACATGGTCATCTTTTTCTGGTGACACTCACTTGATTTCTGATCTGCCACCCCCCATTTTGTAATTAACTTATTTTTTACAGGGATATTACGATGCAAATCGATAAACTCACCAGCAAGTTCCAGGAAGCACTGGGAGCAGCGCAGAGTCTGGCTGTTGGTCGTGATCATCAGGTTATTGAACCAGCACATTTATTATTGGCTTTATTGAATCAGCAAGGGGGTACGGTTAAACCCCTATTGGCCCAAAGTGGCGTAAATGTACCGGCTTATCAGGCTGATCTGGAAGCTCAGTTAAACCGTTTCCCACAAGTTGAAGGTGGTAACGGGGATATTCGTATCTCTTCAGATCTAAGTCGGCTGTTGAATCAAACCGATAAACTGGCACAGCAACGACAGGATCAATTTATTTCCAGTGAACTGCTGGTTTTGGCCGCAGTAGAAGAAAAAAATCAGACTGGTGAGTTGCTGCGTAAACACGGTGCTAACAAAACCAATATTAATAACGTGATTGATAAAATTCGTGGGGGCGAGCGCGTGACTGATCAAAATGCTGAAGAACAACGCCAGGCACTGGAAAAATACACCATTGATCTCACTGCCCGTGCCGAGAGCGGCAAACTGGATCCGGTGATTGGTCGTGATGATGAGATCCGTCGCACCATTCAGGTTTTGCAACGTCGCACTAAAAATAATCCGGTGTTGATTGGTGAACCTGGCGTGGGTAAAACCGCGATTGTTGAAGGTCTGGCCCAGCGTATTGTCAATGGTGAAGTGCCGGAAGGCATGAAAAACAAACGCGTTTTAGCATTGGATATGGGCTCTTTGATTGCCGGTGCCAAATTCCGTGGTGAGTTTGAGGAACGCTTGAAAGCGGTTCTGAATGACCTGTCCAAACAGGAAGGACAGATCATTCTGTTTATTGATGAAATTCATACCATGGTCGGAGCTGGTAAAGCCGAAGGTGCGATGGATGCTGGCAACATGCTGAAACCGGCGTTGGCGCGGGGCGAATTGCATTGCATCGGCGCAACCACGCTGGATGAATACCGCCAGTATGTTGAAAAAGATGCAGCGCTGGAACGTCGTTTTCAGAAAGTACTGGTCGGTGAACCCAGCGTGGAATCCACCATTGCGATCTTGCGTGGCTTGAGTGAACGTTATGAAGTACATCATGGTGTGGATATTACTGATCCGGCGATCGTTGCTGCCGCGACTTTATCGCATCGTTATATCACCGACCGAAACCTGCCGGATAAAGCGATTGATCTGATAGATGAAGCGGCCAGTCGCATTCGGATGGAAATCGATTCCAAACCAGAAGTTTTGGATCGTCTGGAAAGACGTTTAATTCAGTTGAAAATCGAACGAGTAGCATTGCAGAAAGAATCTGATGAAGCTTCCAAAAAACGTTTGGATACGCTGGAAACCGAGATGAAAAAACTGGCCCGCGAATATACCGATCTGGAAGAAGTCTGGAAGTCTGAAAAAGCCGCATTGCATGGCAGTCAGCACATAAAAGAAGAACTGGAAAAAGCGCGTATGGAGTTGGAGGCAGCCAACCGCAGCGGCAATCTGGAAAAAATGTCAGAACTGCAATATGGCCGTATTCCAGCGTTGGAAAAGCAGCTGGATATTGCCACACAGGCGGAAATGCAGGAATTTACTCTGCTGAGAAACAAGGTTGGTGAAGAAGAAATCGCCGAAGTGGTTTCCAAATGGACCGGTATTCCGGTGTCCAAAATGCTGGAAGGTGAGCGAGATAAATTACTGAAAATGGATGAAGCGTTGCATGAGCGGGTGATTGGCCAGGACGAAGCGGTTAATTCTGTGGCCAATGCCATTCGCCGCAGCCGTGCCGGTTTGTCAGATCCGAATCGCCCTAATGGTTCTTTCCTGTTTTTAGGCCCAACCGGTGTCGGTAAAACCGAACTGTGTAAATCTTTGGCGACCTTCCTGTTTGATACTGAAGAAGCCATGGTGCGGATCGATATGTCCGAGTTTATGGAAAAACATTCTGTTGCCAGACTGGTTGGTGCACCTCCAGGTTATGTTGGTTATGAAGAGGGTGGTTATCTGACCGAAGCGGTACGCCGTAAACCCTATTCCGTGATCCTGCTGGATGAGGTAGAAAAAGCGCATCCGGATGTGTTCAATATTCTGCTGCAGGTTCTGGATGATGGACGTTTGACTGATGGTCAGGGCCGCACAGTGGATTTCAGAAACACCGTTATTGTGATGACTTCCAACCTGGGATCCAATGTGATTCAGGAAATGGCTGGTGAAGAGAATTACGAAGCAATGAAAAATGCGGTGATGGAAATTGTCGGACAACATTTCCGTCCAGAATTTATTAATCGTGTCGATGATGTGGTGGTGTTCCATCCGCTACAAAAATCGCAAATCCGTGCCATTGCCGATATTCAGCTGGAACATTTACGTCAACGTCTGGCTGAAAAAGAAATGGGGCTGGAATTATCTGATGCAGCGCTGGATATGTTATCCGAGGCTGGTTTTGACCCGGTCTATGGTGCGCGTCCGTTGAAACGGGTTATCCAACATCAGCTGGAAAATCCGCTGGCGCAAGCCTTGTTATCCGGCCGCTTTGTGGCAGGGCAGGTCATCAAGGTTGATGTACAAGATGAAGAGCTGACGTTTACTAGCGAATTACGCCACTAAACGAAAATCAAACTGATTGCCGGATTGGACTAAATACAGGGCCAATTCGGCTTTTTTTTATCTCCAAATTGCAAATTTAACGTTTGAGTTTTCAATAATCCGTTAGCTTGTTTTTAGTCGTTGTAACAATCATCCCATTGTCGGGAAAGCAATCCCTGCAAAGTGCTGTAAGCCACTGATATAATGCCCGACTTTCTCTCTCTCACTCACAGGTAGCAAACACATGTCTGATTTCGGCAAGTATGTCGATGCCTTCACGCCAGCGGAAGTCGCAGAAAAAGTCAAAACCGTCGGTGTTGATAAGGCCAATATGTCACTTATTCCGTTAGTGATTCTGTCACTGATGGCCGGGGCTTTTATTTCGTTTGCTGCCATGTATTACACCGTTGTCATGACTGATGCAGGTGCCGCCTACGGAATGGCACGATTGCTGGGTGGTCTGGTATTTGCCTTGGGCTTTATCCTTGTTGTGATAGCCGGGGCTGAATTATTTACCGGTAATACGCTGGTGGTTATGGCTTATGCGAAGGGGCAAGTCAGTTTCAAAGCATTAATGCGTAACTGGAGTATTGTCTATTTCGGAAATATGGTGGGGGCGCTGGTCACGGTTTATCTGGTCTATCTGTCGGGATACCTGACGGATGGAAATTATGGTGTGGGGGTGACAGCGATTAAAACGGGCTTGGTAAAAGTGGATCATTCGCTCACAGAAGCATTTGTGCGCGGTTTACTGTGCAATGTTTTAGTTTGTCTGGGCAGCTGGATGGTCTATGCATCGCGTAGTGTCACCGATAAGGTATTAGCCGTTTTGTTTCCTATCTCCGGCTTTGTGGCCATGGGCTTTGAACATTCTGTCGCGAATATGTACATGATCCCGATTGCGATGATCGCTGCGACGGATCAGGCCATTGTTGCTGCTGGACATTTTAATCCGGAACAGTTGGCCACCTTGGATTTCGCTGGTTTGATGGGAAATCTTATTCCAGTCACCTTAGGTAATATTGTTGGTGGTGCTGGCTTTGTGGCAATGGCCTATTATCTGGTGTATGTCTACGCGCGTCCTAGTCGCTAAGTAAGTTATAAGGCGCACTGAGCTGAACAGTGCGCCTTCACGATTACCAGGATTTATAGGGCAGGAATTTACCATCCAGCGTAATCACGATCCGGTCACCTTTCGGATCGGGTTTTTTCTCAATATGCATCGCAAAATCAATGGCGCTGACGATGCCGTCACCGCATTTTTCATGGACGATTTCTTTTATGGTCGGCCCATACACCGACATCATTTCGTAAAGCCGATATAACAACGGATCGGTGGGTACCGTTTGATCCCATTGTTTATTGGGATATTTCTGCAGGGCCAATTCGACTTCTGTACCCAGATCAAGTACCTGACACAGTTTTTTCGCGGTTTCGGCTGACATGCTATTCATGCCAAGGCAAGCCGAAGCTGTCCATTCAGGCGACATTCCCACCACTTCGCCAATCTTTTCCCAAGTCAATTCTTTGGTTTCTTTGGCCACCATAATGGCTTGGGTCATAGCAAGTTTATTCATTGTTACTCCAAAATTTTTTTGTATTTCAATAAAAAAACCTGACACCCAGAACAGGTGCCAGGCCAACGAGGAGATCAGTTCATTTTGTCCGAAAATTCAGCCGTAGGGGCACCGGTTTTATAATGTGTGGCGTACAACATGCCGCCAGTCAGTACCAAACCGCCGACCAGATTACCGAGGATAACCGGGATTTCGTTCCATATTAGCCAGTCAGCAATAGTGATATTGGCACCCATCAGCATGCCCATTGGAAACAGGAACATGTTGACGACGGCATGTTCGAAGACCAAGCCAAAGAACACCGCAATAGGTAACCACATCGCAATAACTTTACCGCCGACCGAATTAGATAGCATTGCACCAACAACACCGGTTGATACCATCCAGTTACAAAGTACACCAGCGACAAAAACGGTTAACCAACCTGCGCCACCATGAGCTGCAAATCCCAAGGTTCGCGCTTCAGCTGCTTTGGCTATTGCCTGGCCTGCAGCGCCTGGCTCAGTGGTGAAGGCAAATGTCCAGGCAATACCTACCAGTAAAGCGGTGGTTAAAGCGCCTAATAAGTTGCCTAAGCCGACCAGCAGCCAGTTTTTCATCATACCTTTGAAAGTACAGCCGCTTCTTTTATCCAATAAAGCTAAAGGAACGAGGGCAAATACTCCGGTTAACAAATCAAAACCCAGTAAATTCAATAACACAAAACCTACCGGGAAAACCAAGGCACCGACAATTGGTAAACCGGTTTGAACCGCTGTAGTCACAGCAAAGGCAACAGCCAGGGTTAAGATAGCTCCTGCCATATAGGATCGGATTAATACATCGCGGGTAGCCATTTTGAGTTTGGCTTCACCGGCATCGACCATTTTTTTTGTAAATTCGCTGGGCAAGAGATAAGACATAAAAACTCCAGAGTAAGATTGATATTAAACAGGTAAGTGGTTTGCATGTTTTGTGCCTAACTTAATTTATTTAATTAAATCAGTTGTTTGGGTATTTCCCGGGGTCAGTGACTTAGCGAATTTGCACCAATTTGAATCGAAGTGGTGATGCTGTTGCACAAGCATGAAGCGTGAACTTTTGACCAGAACTCAGATGGTAAAAGGCGGGGTCCAGTCTAAGGCATTAAGCAATTCTGGTTGGGGGCGACCGATAAAATAACCCTGAGCGAAGTCAACACCATAGCCTCTTAGCAGGGCCAAAATGTCGGCATTTTCTACAAATTCGGCGGTGGTTTTACGGTTCAAGCCTTTTGCCACATCCACCAAAGCTTTGACAAACAGTTGATCATCCGCATTTTTATCCAGGTTTTTAATGAAGATGCCATCTATTTTAATGATATCTACAGGTAACTCACGCATATAGTTGAACGACGAAAACCCAACACCAAAATCATCTAGCGAAAAGCGACAACCCTAGGCTTTAATGGCTTGCATCATAGCCTTGGCTTGTTGCAGGTTGGAGACGGCAACGGTTTCAGTGATCTCAAAAATAATCCCGTTGGGATCCACTTGATATTCAGCAATGGTGTTTTCCAGTAACGGCAATAATCGCGAGGTATCAATCACCAGACCTGATAAATTAATGGCAAAACTGATATTTCGTTCTTGCTTTTGTAGCAGGCCTAATTGTTTCAGCGCATGTTTAATCACGTAATGATCAATTTGCTGGATCAAACCCACTTGTTCAGCAATCTGGATAAATTTACCCGGCAAACGCATTTCACCGGTGTGCGGATCCCGCATCCGAATCAATACTTCGTAATGTTCTATCTTGTTGTTATGTAATTCCAGAATGGGCTGATAAAACAACACAAACAGATCTTGTTCTAATGCCTGTTCAATACGATGTTTCCATAACACCCGTGCTTCAAGTTGTTCACGAGTTCGATCATCGACCGAAAACGTATGGTAATTGCCTTTGCCAAGGGCTTTTGCCTGATACATCGCCAGATCGGCAAAGCCCATCAGCTCATGAATACTGGCATCCTGCAGTGGAAAGTGCACAATACCAATACTGGTCGAGACTTTATGTTGCACGGCTCCATATTCAAGCTGAATGGTGCTCAGTTCATCAATGATCTTTTTTGCCAGGGTGATTGAGCCGGCAGCATCACTTTCTGGCATCAAAATAGCAAACTCATCACCTCCTAACCTGGCAACCAGATCAGTAAATCGAGTAACACGTTTAAGAGCACGGGCTACCAGAATAAGTAATTCATCACCGGCACGATGTCCGCTGGTATCGTTAATATCCTTGAATTGATCCAGATCGAGATACAGCAAGCTGTTTTGATGATGATAGCGGATCGCCATGCGTAACGATTTTTCGAATTCTTCAATAAATTTACGGCGATTACACAAATCTGTGAGCGGATCGTGCTCAGCCATCCAGACAATGCGTTTTTCCGCTTCCTTTTTATCCGTCATATCCAGGCCAACGGATAAAATCACGGCCTGTTGATTGTCGTGTTCCAAACGCGAATGCAGCCAGGATATCTGGCGGATAAGTCCATTTTTATCAATAAGTTCGGAATCCTGCTGGGCAATACGTTGATGTCCTGCTAATAACTCATTGAAGTGAATGTTCGCTTCGGTCCAATGACTGGCAGGAAACATTCTGGCGACATTGGTACCCAGCATTTCATCTTTGCTATAGCCCGTGATCTTTTCGCCATACTCATTAAATAACGAGATTTCAAAGCGTTTATTGATCGTCAAAACGATTAACTGAGCGGTATCCAGCAGGCTTTTAATAAAGTCGCGTTCTTTTCGCAATTCACGATTGTTAATCTGCACTTGTTGATTACGTAATCGCCCGTTCTGGTCTAACTGATCCAGTACGTTAATCAGTTGATTGGTGATATTCGAAAGATCAACGACTTCCTGATCAATGTTGTTAACAGTGGATTCGGATAATAAAAGGCGGGCCTGCTGATATTTTTTGGCTGACAACAATGGCAAGGCAAGCGATATCTGTTCAATCTGGGACAAGGGTTTGGACAGACGTCTTAATCCCCAGATGGTTAATAACATGGAAAAGAACACAATGAGTACAAAAGGAAGCAGATAAATACTGAAGAGATGATGCTCTTCAAAAGAGCCATGTTGAAAGTTCAGATAACCAATTAAAAACAACAGGATTAGACCGGCTACAAAACTACTAAAAAAGATACTGCAGGCTGTTTTCCAATGTGGTTGAAGTTTTGACATCCTGCCCATTTAAATCAAATCCCTTGGAAATGTAATGCTCGCGATTATGGCATATCAATTGACTGAAAAAATATAGACTACTTAACGTTGTTCACCACGAGAAACCCGATTCAATACCCAATCCAAACCGCGGGCCGGCAATACGCGTTTGAGATAGGCAAATAAATAGGTCGGAAAGGTAACGTAGTAACGTATTTTGGGATGATCTGACTCAATCGCATGTACTAATTTATCAACTACCGCTTTGGCAGGAAGGGTAAAAGGAGCTGCTGGTCCCGGCGTTAATAAACGTTTTTCCATCGCATCATAAACAGTGTGGTGGCTGCTGTTATTTTTGTCGATATGCTGCTGATATTTGGCAAAGGCATTTTGGCGGAAATGGCTGCTTATCGGGCCGGGCTCGATTAATGAAATAGTGATTCCTGTGCCTTTCAATTCCAGTCGTAAGGTATCAGCCAAACCTTCAATAGCATATTTACTAGCATTGTAAGCACCGCGATATGGCAGGGCGATCAAGCCTGAAACAGAGCTGTTATAGATAATTCTGCCAAAACCGTGTTGTCGCATTTGTTTAATAACCAGATTGGTTAGTTCTTGAGTGCCAAACACATTGGTCTCAAATTGTTCACGCAGTGCTGCACGGGATAAATCTTCCACTGCACCGGGTTGGCCGTAGGCAGCATTGTTAAATAATACGTCGATGGGCCCGTTAAAAATCTCTGAAGCAGCTTGAACAGCCTGATTGATAGAGTCGCTATCATTCAAATCGCATAGCAAGTTGCTAATACCTGCTGCAGTTAACATACTTTGAGCAGTTGGGTTTCTGACAGTGGCAATTACCCGATGGCCCCTAGCGTGTAATATTTTTGCAGCTTCCAGACCAATACCGCTGGAGCATCCGGTAATCAAAATATTTCGATGTTTCATATTGGGCTTGTTTTTTGACATATAAGCAATCAGAGTATATTTAAGTCACATGGGCTAAACATTTAAGCATAATGGCCGCTAAGGGTTATAGACAAAATCAATAGGGTTGAGGCAAATCGCAGGTATGTTACAAGGAAATGACATTAGTCAGGCCGATTACGAACGGTTTCGGCTTTTTTTGGAACAAGCCTGCGGCATCGTTTTGGGCGATGGCAAACAATACTTAATTGTCAGCCGATTAACCAAATTATTACGTGACGAAAACATTGCCTCAGTAGCCGATCTGTTAAATGCGATTCAGCGTGGCCATCCACGACATTTACGTGATTCAGTAATAGATGCAATGACCACTAATGAAACCTCATGGTTTCGTGATGGTGGGCCGTTTGAAGTGTTTGAAAAATTAACACTTACCGATATGGAAACCCGTATCAACCCACCTTGTAAAATCTGGTCTGCAGCCTGCTCTTCCGGTCAAGAGCCTTATACCATCAGTATGATCCTCAGTGAGTACATCCGTAAAAAACCGGATAGCCGACTCAAGAGCACACAAATCATTGCCACCGATATTTCGAACAGTATGCTGGCCATGGCGAGACGCGGTGTCTATGAGGAACATGCGCTGATCAGAGGCATTTCTGCAGCCAGACGACAACAGTTTTTCAAACAATTGGAAGGTCGCTGGCATATTGTGGATGAGCTCAAACAACGGGTGCAATTTAGAGAACAGAACTTGTTACAAAGTTATACCGCATTGGGTCGTTTCGACGTGATTTTCTGCCGCAATGTACTGATTTATTTTTCGACACAACGCAAATCCGACATTCTGACCCGGCTTGCCCAGTCATTAAATCCTGGTGGCTATTTGTTTTTGGGCGCTTCTGAAACCATCAGCGGCTATACCGATGCGTTTGATTTGCAACGTACGCCGCATGGCGTGGTATATCGTCGTCGTTAAACGTCGGTTTTATCTGCTTCAGACTTAGCTAATATCTGCCCAGAAGGTTGTGGGGTTGAAGCAGCATTGGTTCTTTCCGGTTTCTTGCACCACCCCAACCAGCTTCCAATGTATTGCAAAACGGTTTTTATCAAGCGCCACAAACGCGGTAACAGCCAAATCATCAACAGAACAAAAATCAGTAATGCGGTCAGAAACCACAACGGATGAGTAAGAGCTGTCCATAACCCCGCAATCACCAGTAAATCTTCGGTTATTGATGCTCCCCAGTTACTGAAAGGTTCGGGGGAAGTATTTATCAATAATCGACTGCCAGCTTTTGTCGCATGAGTTGCCGCAGCAAGTCCTCCACCGAGAATACCCGCAGTAAGTTCAATTACTGGACTGACATCACCGACCGCGCTGGCGGCCAACATAGCCCCTGCCGGTATTCGGATAAAGGTATGCAATGTATCCCAACCAGTATCTACACCTGGCACTTTATCAGCAAAAAATTCCACACAATACATAACGGCGGCGGCCGTCATAACCAGTGGGTCGCTGAGCACCTGTAATTCATCCGGCAGCACAAGATGACCGCTGCTGCCCATATAGCCGAGCATAAAAACAGCAGCATATAAGTTGATTCCACTGGCCCAGGCGGCGCCCATACTCAGCGCTATAATACTCACAGCATCCATTTTAAGACTCCTGTTTTGTTATAGTGACCAGAGATTATGTGGAGTGATATGGATGATAACCCGAACAGAGCTGCTCGCCTATCTTGATGACGTGTTGGATACATCAAGATTTCAGGACTATTGTCCCAATGGTTTGCAGGTGGAAGGTAAGCAGCAGATTAAAACATTGGTGACCGGCGTTACGGCAAGCCAGGCATTGCTGGATGCTGCTGTAGCAAATCATGCCGATGCAATATTGGTGCATCATGGGTATTTTTGGCGAGGAGAGTCCCCGTCGGTGACTGGAGTGAAATATCAACGCTTGAAAACCTTGTTGACACACGATATCAATCTTATTGCTTATCATCTGCCATTAGATGGCCATGCCGAATTTGGAAATAATGTTCAGCTAGCTAAAATGCTGGATATTGAAATTGATGGCCGAATTTCAGGTACTGGCGAGCCGGCGCTTGCGTTGTGCGGATGCTTAAAAATGCCGCAATCACTGGATGCGTTTTCATCGCATATTGAGGAAAAGCTGGGTCGTAGGCCCACTATTATTGCTGGACATGATCGTGCAATCACTACCTTGGGCTGGTGTACTGGCGCCGCACAAGGCTATATTCAGCAAGCGGCAGAATTAGGTCTGGACGCATTTATCAGCGGCGAGGTGTCAGAACAAACCACCCATTTGGCACGGGAGCTTGGAATTCACTATATCGCTTCAGGCCATCATGCTACGGAACGTTATGGAGTTAAAGCCTTGGGCGAACATATTGCTGATCATTTCGGCCTGCAACACACCTTTATCGATATTGATAATCCAGTCTAATGGATAAATCGAAGGCCATCAGGATGGTAACGAATATGAGTGAACATATAGATAAGTTAAAACACTTCTTTCAGGTTCAGATCTGGCAGGAAGCGGCGGAAGGAACCAGCCGATTACGTCGCTTGGCACATCATATTGTGCGTGTCATTTTTGTGATGATCCGACAATTGTCGACAGGCGAATTAAATTTACGGGCGATGAGTCTGGTGTTTACTACCTTACTGTCCTTGGTGCCGTTAATTGCCGTGGCGTTCTCTGTACTGAAAGCGTTCGGTGTACACAACCAGATTGAACCGGTGTTGCTAAACTTTATGATGCCGTTGGGTGAGCGTGGTGAAGAGATGACCGCCAACATTATCGGTTTTGTGGAAAACGTTAAAGTTGGTGTGCTTGGCTCAATCGGTTTGGGTATGCTGTTCTATACGATTATTGCGCTGGTACAAAAAGTTGAAAGTGCATTTAACTATGTCTGGCGAGTGAAGCGCCCCAGAACTTTGGCCCGCCGTTTCACCGACTATCTGAGTGTGGTGATGATTGGACCGGTTCTGGTATTTTCAGCGTTGGGTATTGCCGCTACAGTCATGAAGCATGATGTAGTCCTAACCCTGCAATCCATCGAGCCATTTGGAACCTTGTTATTGATTCTGACCAAATTGCTGCCGTATTTCATGATTGTGTTGGCCTTCACCTTTCTCTATACCTTTATTCCCAATACCAAGGTGAAACTTGGTCCGGCGTTTGGTGGGGCGATGGTGGCCGGAGCTTTGTGGATTGGTTTGGGGACGTTGTTTGCCACGTTTGTTGCTTCATCTTCTAATTACACAGCAATCTATTCCAGTTTTGCGATTCTGTTTTTCTTTATGATCTGGCTTTATCTGGGCTGGTATATTTTGTTGACCGGATCGCAGGTCGCGTTCTATCTGCAACACCCTAAATTTGTATTGATGGGTGGCAAAACGCTGGTATTGAGCCCTCGGTTGCGCGAAAAAAAGGGCCTGTGGCTGATGACAATTATTGCTCGCCGTTTTTGTAATAAACAGCCTGCGTACAGTCTTTCAGAACTGGAGCAACTCACCGCCTTAAGCGGTGAAAATTTAGAGGATCTCCTGGGCATGTTGGAGAAGGGGGGCTTTTTGGTGGAAGTAGCTGGCGATAAGATCGCTTATACACTGGCGGGTGATGTGAGCAAAATTCAGGTCAGTGAAATATTGGCCTGCTTACGTAGTGCTGAGGAAGTGAATGTTTCAAAATTACAGCAGCACACTGAGCCAGGCATTGAAGCCTTTTTCTGCGAGATAACTGAAGCACAAAATGATGTTTTGGATGATTTGAGTTTGCGGGATTTAGCCTTGGGTGAAAATGCAAAATGATTGACGACAATGCTTTTCACGGTAAACGTATCTTACTTGGCATCACTGGCAGTATTGCCGCTTATAAAGCGGCTGATTTAGTGCGAAGGTTAAAGGAACACGGTGCTGAAGTAAGGGTAATGATGAGTAGAGGGGCGACGCAATTTATTACACCGCTCACCATGCAAACTGTCAGCGGCAATCCGGTGTCATTAAATTTCTTTGACGCTGATGAAGAAGCTGCGATGGGACATATCAAATTAGCACGTTGGGCGGATTGGATATTGATTGCACCAGCAACTGCCGATTGTCTGGCAAAACTTGCTCATGGCCTTGCCGATGATTTGCTTTCTACTGTATGTCTCGCTTCTGAGGCGCCACTAATGGTAGCGCCGGCGATGAACAATAAAATGTGGTCACATATTGCTACCCAGCAGAATTGTCAGCTGCTTAAACAACGTGGTGTTGAATTTATTGGACCAGAGAGTGGCGATCAGGCCTGTGGCGAACATGGTGAGGGGCGTTTAATGGCTGTCGAAACGATGCTGAAGCATTTGCTGACAAAAATTCAGCCGGGTCCATTGACTGGAAAAAAAGTCGTTATCACGGCAGGTCCGACTTATGAACCTATCGACCCGGTTCGTTTTATTGCTAATCGCAGTTCCGGAAAAATGGGTTATGCGCTCGCGCAAGCCGCCGTTGAAGCTGGCGCAGATGTAACATTGATTTCTGGTCCGGTTGCGTTGACAGCTCCAGCTGGCATAACTTGTGTGAAGGTGGAAACAGCCCAGCAAATGCATGACGCTGTAATGAGCCATTTAGCACAAACAACCATTTTCATTGGCTGTGCGGCGGTTGCCGATTATCGCCCTGCCGATCCGGCTCAAGCAAAACTCAAAAAATCTGCAAAAGACGATTTATCACTGCAACTTCGATTGAATCCCGATATTATTACCGCGGTCGCCAATGCCAGTGGGCGGCCAGATTTGGTAGTAGGTTTTGCCGCAGAAACAGACGATTTGCAGCATTATGCTCAACAAAAATTACAGCAAAAACGTCTGGATTTGATTGCAGCGAATCAGGTGGGGGATGGACTGGCTTTTGGTCAGGAGAACAATGCGCTGGAAATTTTCTGGGAGGGCGGCCACAAGTCATTGCTTGAAGCCCCGAAACTTGAAATTGCACGCGAACTCATAACATTAATAACAGAGCGCTATCATGCAAAAAATTCAATTTAAAATTCTCGATCCTAGGCTGGGCACATCGATTGAGCTTCCTGATTACGCCACAGCTGGCTCTGCAGGAATGGATTTGCGAGCCTGTCTGGATGAAAACCTGACGTTGAATCCCGGTGAAACTATTTTGATTCCGACAGGCATCGCCATACATATTGATGATCCTGCTTTAGCGGCGATGATTTTGCCACGTTCGGGCTTAGGTCATAAGCATGGCATCGTATTGGGAAACCTGGTCGGCCTCATTGATAGTGATTATCAAGGACAGATTTTTGTCTCGTGCTGGAACCGAGGTAATACCCCTTTTGAAATCGTGGTGGGTGAGCGTATTGCACAAATGTTGTTTGTTCCAGTGGTTCAGGTCGGCTTTGAACAAGTGACTGAGTTTACTGCCAGTGAGCGTGGCAGCGGCGGTTTTGGTCATACTGGCAGAAGCTGAGCACAGCCGTGCTGCTAACTCTGCAAAACCTGAAAATCTTTCGCAGAAGGCTGAGTTCTCTAGCCATTTTGTTGATGATTTTGATTGTCGTATCAGGTCTGGCTGCCGCCATTTGGATAAACGACTATCAAAAGCAATCCGCTTTAACGGTTTTTAACCAACAGCAAACTGAAAAGCTGGCAATTGCTGCGTCAGGTCTGACCGAAATGTTGCAGAGCTGGCAGCAGCGTTTTAATGAAATGACTGCAGCTGATGTACAAGACCCAGTTGCGTATGGTTGGTCTGCAGCATCAACAGCATGCGTCTTGACTGAAATACCTGCTGCTCCGACATCAGAGGCCTGTATTCCGGTGAGTTTTGGCACCATCAACAGTCTGCGACAGGCTGAAAAGCAAGGCATGGCGGATATCGCCGTTATGCAGCCCAATACTCCTCAAGCACATATTCTATTGACCAAAAAACTAGCTGATTCGGGCTATCTGGTCTTATCACTGCAAATGACGGAACTGGAAAATAAACTTAGAGAGCGTTATCTAACGATTGGCTCTGGAAGTCTGCTGTTGCAGCAAGGTGCCCAGAATTGGCTAACCTTATTAGAACAGGGCGATAAAACCACACAGCATTCAGGCCGCATTTACACTCAGGCACTACCAGGAGCTTATTGGCGTTTAGCATTTTCTCCAGCAGAAAATCTAGCGAGATCGGCGGCATGGCCAGCATTGGCGATGTTAACCATTATTGTTTTGGTTTTGTGCTGGTTAGTCGCAACTAAATTCAGTACCTTACGAGCAAAAAAACAAGCCCAAGTTGGAGCCCGTCCAAGACCCGTCGAATATGTGGAAAATGAAGTCAACATTGATAACACGCCAATGCCTGCCGTGATCCGTGTCGCTGCACCAAAGATCAGTAAAACCGAAGCCGTCGATAGGGTCAGGCCAGTCGATATCAAGCCAGTCATTTTCAAAGCCTATGATATTCGTGGGATTGTTGGCACTCAGCTCAGTGAGCCGATTATGCGGGTATTGGGTCTGGCTATTGGATCTGAGGCGCAGCATCAAGAACAGACTAGGATTATCGTCGGTCGTGATGGCAGACTTTCTAGTGAAAGTTTCAGTGATGCTCTGATTGAAGGACTTTTGGCCAGTGGTTGTGATGTGACCGATATCGGCGCTGTACCAACGCCATTGGTCTATTTTGCCTCTCAGCATATGCGGACGAATTGTGGCGTGGTTGTCACTGGTAGCCATAATCCTCAAGGCTACAACGGCCTCAAAATTGTCATCAATAACAAAACACTTTCTGGTGATGCGATTCAAGGGATTTACCAACGCATACAGCAATCGCGTTTATACGATGGGGAAGGTCAGCTACGTCAGGCCGATATCATTGAAAGTTATATTGAGAAAGTAAAACAGGCTGTTACCTTATCCCGTCCGCTGAAAGTCGGTGTTGATTGCGGTAATGGTATCGCAGGCAAAGTGGCTCCGCGTTTGCTGACAGCATTGGGGTGTGATGTACATGAGCTGTTCTGTGAAGTTGATGGACATTTTCCGAATCATCACCCAAATCCTGCTCAACCACAGAATATGCGGGATATTTCCAAACTGGTTCGTGATAAGCATCTGGATATCGGCCTCGCCTTTGATGGTGATGGGGATCGGCTGGGCGTAGTAAATGGGGAAGGTGAAATCATCTGGCCGGATCGATTATTGATGTTATTTGCCACCGACGTTTTGAAACGTCATAAAGGTTCGACCATTATCTACGATGTTAAAAGTACGGGATTGCTGGAGCAGGTCATTACACGAGCTGGTGGTAAACCGCTGATGTGTGCTTCAGGACATTCGTTATTACGTGCTGAAATGTTAAAACATGATGCAAAATTGGGGGGAGAGTTGAGCGGACATATCTTCTTTGCCGACAATTGGTATGGTTTTGATGATGCATTATTTGCTGCTTGCAGGTTATTGGCCTTGATTGCCGATGATCCCCAACGTCGTGGTGCAACCGAAATTTTTGCCGCGCAACCGCAAAGCTTTAACACGCACGAAATTTTAATTGATTTAGATACAGCAGAATGTCGGCGTTTTATGACACAATTCACCCAAAATGCCCAGTTCGATGGGGCTGAAGTCATCACCATTGATGGTGTCAGGGTGAATTTTGGCAAAGGATGGGGCTTGGTTCGAGCATCTAATACTGTGCCAGGTCTAACCTTGCGTTTCGAAGCTGAGACAGAAGCCGATCTGGAGCAAATCAAACAACAGTTTATTCAACAGATGTTGCAAGTGAAGCCCAACCTGAGCTTGAATTTTTAGTCAGCACTTGTTGGGTTTCTCAAAAGTAAGTTGATCTTAAGCAAAAACAAAAAAAGCCGCGTTATATAACGCAGGACAAGGAAGAATTAGTTAATGAGTTTGAATACACAAAAAGCGTCACATATTGCTCAAGTACTCACTGAAGCATTGCCATATATTCAACGTTTTTCCGGTAAAACGTTGGTCATCAAGTATGGTGGTAATGCCATGATTGATGAAACATTGAAAAACAGCTTTGCCCGCGATGTGGTGTTATTGAAGGCCGTAGGCATTAACCCGGTTATTGTTCATGGCGGTGGACCGCAAATTGGTCAGTTGTTGGCAAAGATTGGCAAAGAATCTGAGTTTATCAATGGTATGCGAGTGACTGATACCGAAACTATGGATATTGTCGAAATGGTGCTTGGCGGGCAGGTCAATAAAAGCATTGTGAACCTGATTAACAATCATGGTGGACGCGCGGTTGGGTTGACTGGTAAAGACGGCAGTTTAATTTTTGCAGAAAAAATGAAGTTTGCTTCACCAGATGATCTCAGTGATGATTCGCCGGAAATGATCGATCTGGGGTTTGTTGGTCGGGTGACCAGCATTGATACCAGCGTGATTGATATGTTGATACATAGTGATTTCATTCCGGTTATTGCCCCCATTGGTGTAGGTCAGGACGGGCAGTCTTATAATATCAACGCTGATCTGGTCGCAGGCAAAATTGCCGAAGTGTTACAGGCAGAAAAATTAATCCTATTGACAAACACGCCCGGACTGCTGGATGCTGACGGAAAATTGCTCACAGGCTTGAATGCGAAACAAGTCAATGATTTAATTGCGGCGGGTGTCATTTACGGTGGAATGTTGCCTAAAATTGGCTGTGCGTTAGATGCAGTTCAAGCAGGGGTGACCAGCTCACACATCATCGATGGTCGTGTACAGCATGCGGTCTTACTGGAAATGTTTACGGATGAGGGTGTAGGTACACTTATTCGTGGAGGCGGTCGA
>NZ_JAUSCC010000058.1 GCF_030651745.1 Methylophaga sp. | reverse complement strand
GTTGTTGTACGGCTTGTAAAATTGGAGCGGCTAACCCTAACTCAGCGAATGAGGGTGTTGTATCGTTTTCTGGTGTGGACATTGAATAACCTGTGATGGGCAGCTTTGGAAACAAAGCTGTAAAAGTGACATTTGCGAGCGTGCAATTATACGTGCCGGCTCTATGAAAAGATAGCAAAATCATTCATTTATTTCGATGGGCATGGTGCTGTATGCACATGTGTGTGATTATCAGCTAACTTGTTTTTCAATATTGAGAAAATACCATGGATCCTTTTTCAGTTGACGCATATACACCTAAAGAAATAGCCCGGCGTATAGAAGAAATCAGTCTGAGTAAATGTACGGTGGATCCGCTTAGAGTATTTGCCCTGGCATTATTAGCCGGGGCATTTATCGCGCTGGGGGCAGCATTCTTTACGCTGGTCACCTACGACGCTGGCTTAATGCCAGCAGGATTGATGAGACTGATTGGTGGAATGGCATTTTGTCTGGGGTTGATTCTGGTGGTGGTAGCCGGGGCCGAATTATTTACCGGTAACAACTTATTGGTGATGGCCTGTATTGATGGTTTGATCAACTTCAGACAGCTGATACAAAACTGGGTAATTGTCTATCTTGGCAATTTCATTGGCGCATTGGGAATTTTGCTGTTGATGTATTTGAGTGGTTTATGGTGGCAAGGAGATGGAGCAATTGGACAGAAAGTAGTGGCTATAGCTGATAGTAAAGTGAACTTGAGCTGGATGGAGGCTTTCGTTCGAGGCGTCTTGTGCAATATTCTGGTATGTCTCGCTGTCTGGTTATGTATGGCGGGCCGCAATGTCACAGACAAGGTGCTGGCAGTAATTTTTCCTATTAGCGCATTTGTTGCGTTGGGGTTTGAGCACAGTGTTGCCAATATGTTTTTTATTCCGGCGGGTTTACTGGCACAAGCACAGACTGGAGCCACGATGGTGGTCTCTGAGCAACTGACGATCGGCGGATTTTTCTGGCATAACTTGATCCCGGTGACCTTGGGCAATATGCTGGGAGGCAGTGTTTTTGTAGGAATGTTTTACTGGTTCATCTATTTGCGTAAATAAAAAGGAAGCTCTATGACAGAACATGTTTATAAACATATTGAAATTACCGGCAGCTCGGTCGAAAGCTCTGACAAAGCCATAGAAAACGCGATTGCTAAAGCTTCTGAAACTGTGAAAAACCTGCATTGGTTTGAAGTAACGGATACCCGCGGCTATATCGAAAACGGCGGGGTCCGTTACTGGCAAGTCACTATCAAACTCGGTTTTCGTATTGAAGACTAGTATTGGTCGATCTTAAATCATCACAGTAGCTAGAGGCTATTTATTCAACTTAGTAAACTTGGCGCCTTCGAGCGTCAAGTTATACATCAGACCTTTATTGCTGAAAACAAAGCCCACAACAGGGTCATGAATATTTGTCGTATTAATATCTTCACCGACACCCCATTCAACCACGGCGACAGAACCGTCAACACCAGCTTTCCAGCCATCACTGTCACGAAATTGCTTTAATGCCTCATCGGTCATAAACACCAGGATCACGGTTTTTTGCTGAGCACCTAATTGAAAGCCAATCGAAGCACCTGCGGTGTTGTAATAATCCACTGTACTGCCACCTATGCGTAATGCGCCCTCACCGTATTCGCCACCGATGCCAAAACCAGCTTTAATAACATCCGGAAAAACCAGCACTCCTTTTGCTTTTTCAAGAAAACGCTCACCACCGGAAACTTCTGTCTGGAAGCGTTTCAGAGCTTCATCAACTTTAATATCAATTTCTGCGGCAGAAGCTGCGAACGAATGACCAGGGAGAGCCAGCAATGCCAAAGCAAAAACCATTGCTAGCAGGCCAGTTAAATTAATCGTATGTCGGTTTAACATGCTGTAAATCCTCAACTACGTTATTGGGATTTCAACATAGCACGCAAACTCATATGAGGGAAGCTGGCCAGTGCGCAGAAACCACGCACTGACCAGGATTGAAGCAATGCTCTAGTTATTAATACCCAGACTTCTCAGGTACTCATCATAAGTACCGGTAAAGTCGGTAATGCCTTCATTTTCCATATCAAATACCCGAGTCGCCAATGACGAGACAAACTCACGATCATGGGAAACGAAAATCAAGGTGCCTTCGTAGTTTTCCAATGCCAGATTAAGTGACTCAATCGACTCCATATCCATATGGTTGGTCGGTTCATCCATCACCAGAATATTGGGTTTTTGCAGGATCAATTTACCAAACAGCATGCGGCCTTTTTCACCACCGGACAGTACATTTACTTTTTTATCGATCAGGTGACCAGAAAATAGCAGCCGGCCTAATGTGCCACGAATAACCTGTTCATCATCTTCTGGGCTGCCCCACTGTGACATCCATTCAAACAAGGTCATATCGTTTTTAAACAGATGATCATGATCCTGAGCGTAATAACCGATATTGACGTTTTCAGACCATTTAACGTTGCCGGATTTGGGAGCCAGTTCACCAACCAATGTTTTCACAAAGGTAGTTTTACCAATACCGTTGGGACCGATAACAGCAATTTTTTCGCCTACTTCAGCCATAAAACTGAAATTTTCAAACAATGGTTTTTCGTTATCGTAACCTTGCGTCAGTTTGCTGACTTCCAAAGCATTACGGAACAGTTTCTTTTCCTGATTAAAACGAATAAATGGATTCACCCGGCTGGAAGGTTTAATGTCATCCAGCTGAATTTTTTCCATTTGTTTTTGACGAGAAGTCGCCTGTTTTGCCTTGGAAGCATTAGCAGAGAAGCGCGATACGAATTCCTGTAATTCTTTGATCTGGGCTTTTTTCTTGGCATTATCGGATTGCAGACGTTCGCGTGCCTGGGTAGAGGCAATCATATATTCATCATAATTACCTGGATAAATACGCAGTTCGCCATAATCCATATCGGCCATATGGGTGCAGATACGATTCAGGAAATGCCGATCATGCGAAATGATGATCATGGTGCTGCTACGTTGACTTAATACTTCTTCCAGCCAGCGAATAGTGTTGATGTCCAAATGGTTGGTCGGTTCATCAAGCAACATGATGTCGGGGTCGGCAAACAACACTTGAGCCAGCAAAATACGTAATTTCCAACCTGGAGCGATTTCACTCATCGGGCCATAATGCTGTTCAACCGGAATGCCAACACCTAACAGTAATTCTCCGGCTCTGGACTCAGCAGTATAACCATCCATTTCAGCGTATTCACCTTCCAGATCAGCGACTTTCAGGCCATCTTCTTCGCTCATTTCCGGCAGGTTATAAATCCGATCCCGCTCTTTATGTACTTCCCATAAGTCAGGTTTGCCCATAATGACCACATCAATGACGCGCTGATCTTCGTAAGCAAACTGATCCTGTTTTAATACTGCATAGGATTCATTAGGATCGTAACTGACATTACCTGAGGTAGGCTCTTGGACACCTGCCAGTATTTTCATGAAAGTCGATTTACCACAGCCATTGGCGCCAATCAGGCCGTAGCGATTGCCTCCGCCGAACTTGACTGAGACATTTTCAAACAGGGGTTTGGCCCCGAATTGCATGGTGATGTTAGCTGTGCTTAACAAAGTTAAAATCCTGTATCCAAAGGAGAAATTCAGACGTGCTGAAAAAACGCGCCATTATACATGGTCTGATGGTTTACCGATAAGGATCAGTTTTTGTTGTCTGCTGAGCTTTTTGATTGCCGCTTCTCGACGGCTGGCACTACTGCGATCAGGATGCTGTTCCTGATACACCACTTGCTGGGCCTCACTGGTGTGGAAAAAACGGGCACCACCGATATGATTCTGATGTTGTTTTAAACGACGCTCCAGGTCTGTGGTAATGCCGGTATAGAGATGGCCATTGGCGGCCTCAATGATATACAGCGTCCATTCATTCTTTGTCATGAAAGTCGAGGGCAACCGAATTAATACAGTAACGCAGACCCGTGGGGGCCGGACCATCATCAAACACATGCCCAAGATGCGCATCGCATTGCTGACAGCGAACCTCAGTGCGATCCATATTGTGGCTGTAATCCGGATGGTGGGTGACTACGCCATGCTCCAGCTGCGAGGAAAAACTCGGCCAACCGCAACCGGCATTGAATTTGTCTTCTGAAGCAAATAGTGCCTGACCACAACATATGCAGTGATAATGACCTGTTTCTTCATGATCGACGTATTCTCCAGAAAATGCAGGTTCTGTACCTGCCAGCCGGGTAATACGATATTGTTCTTCATTAAGTTGTTGACGCCACTGTGCATCCGTTTTTAAATCGGAATTCATTAGCCCATCTCAATTACAAGGTGGTGGCATTGTATAAAAAAGTGCCAGACAAATCACACTTACAGAAACATTCTTGATTAAAAACTATGAATAATCTGTTGGAGACTGGTGCGTAACGAGGCAAATTGCTTCAATAATATTTTCATGCCTTCAATATCAAATGCATCAATGCGTTCCAGTAACTGGCTGGCATATCGATCCAGGGTATCAATTTGATATTCAGTGGCCAGATTGGCAATCGCGTGAGCAAATGCTTTTATGTCGGTCATGCTATTGCTTTGGCTGGCTTTTTGCCAAATTTCATCAATATCGGTCTGAAAATGATTAAAGATCAATAAGAGTTGCGGTTTATTGAGTTGAGACCAATTATCCTGCAGAGGTGCTGAGGTTGCGATCTCAACGGTCTGATAAGCCAAAAATACACTCAAGGCATGAAATAATTCATTGCGGAGCACGGGCTTACGCAAATAGGCATCAAAATGCTGCAGCTTATCCTGTTCATAAGAATCTTTCATCACTGAGGCGGTTAAGGCGACTACTGGTAAATCAGGTTTGATCAGCTTGATTTGTTTGGCTGCCTCGTAACCGTCCATCACCGGCATACGGATATCCATTAAAACCAGATCCACCGGATTGTTTTTCACAAAATCGACAGCCAGCTGACCATTTTCTGCTTCAGTAGTTTGAATATTACTGTTGATAAAATGTTGTCGGATCAACTCCCGATTATGATTAACATCATCAACGATCAACATGTGGGCTGGTTCAAAACGGATCCGGCTGGCATCAAACGTTAACGCCTGTTGGCGAAGTTTGTCGCTGGCAATGGCAGCGATATCAATGCCGGGCAAATCAATACTGAATACCGAACCTTCTCCGCTTTGACTTTGCAGATGAATTTGCCCACCCATCATTTCAATCAAACGGCGGGTGATCGATAAGCCAAGTCCAGTGCCACCATACCTACGAACATCCTGGCCGGATTGTTGGGCAAAAATTTCGAAAATATGTTCGACTTCTGTTTCGGGAATACCGATACCGGTGTCTTCGACCAGAATATGCAAGTCAAGCTTACTCAGATGATCATCAACATTATCGGCATGTACATGAATACGTATATGGCCAGTATCGGTGAACTTTACTGCGTTGCTGATCAGATTAAACAACACTTGTCTGAGGCGTGTAGCGTCAAGTAATAAACCATGTGGTAAATGAGGATCAATCTCCAAGTGCAAAGCCAAATCCTTATTGCGGATCTGCAATACAAACATATTGGCGATTTCATCAAACAATTGATGGGGATCGGTTGCGGTTTTGTTTAACTGTAATTTACCGGCTTCAATTTTCGATAGATCAAGAATATCGTTGATAAGCAACAACAGGGTATTACCGGCACCGCGAATAGTTTTGATAAAAGCTTTGAGTCTCGGCTCAGTGATTTGCTCGTCCAGCAATTCGGTAAAACCCAGAATCGCATTCATCGGGGTACGAATTTCATGACTCATATTGGCGAGAAATTGGGATTTGGCCAGGTTCGCTGCTTCAGCGTGGGCTTTTGCTTCTTTTAAAGAATTTTCCAGAGTAATGCGTTCTTCCATATTGAGGTAAAAACCAAGAAATGCGGGTTTACCTTGATATTGAATCGATATGGTCGAAAACATTCCCTGAATGATCTGGCCATTTCTGGTTTTAATTTTGACCATTTCGCCAATGATTTCCCCTTGCTTTGTCAGCCGTTGCAGTATGCCCTGACGCTGGCCAAGATCAGCGTAAAATTCTTGAACCTTAATGGTCTGTTGTTGCTCTGGTGTAAACCCCAATTCTTCATAACAATGTTCATTGGCCAGTAAAATGCTGCCATCAATGGCTGAGGTCACCATCAGACTCATCGGCATGACATTAATCAAATGTAACAGCTGCGCTTCGCTGTCCCGAAGTTGTTGTTCGGAAATAAGGCGTTTATTGACTTCAATACTTAATCGTCTGTTCCAATAAATGCTGGCTAACAGAATAAGCAGCAAAATACCGGCAACTTGAAACAGTAAGGTGTAGTTAGTGCGATCGAAAGTGTTTATCGACATCCAGCGTTGATCGATAACTCGTTTTTCTTCGGCGGTGATCGCGGCCAGTGCTTTGTTTATGATTGACAGTAACTCTGGTTGCTCTTTGGTTATCCCCATATGTAAGGCCGACGAATATTCGCGAACAATACTGGTGTTGAGATGGGTTAAACCTATTTGACTGGCGTTGTAGGTAATGGTCGCAATAATATCAAAATACGCATCAATCTCTTCAGCCGCTAGCATCGTTAAACCCTCCCGTACGGAGGGAACGTAGATAATGTTAATTTCCGGATAGTGAGCCAATAAGATGGACTCTGCAAAGTACCCCTTAACCACGCCAACCGGTTTATTGCTGAGTTGACTCAGGTTGGTGAGATGACCGAACTTGGTAGTGGCAATGGCAAGTGGATAGTCGAGATAAGGAATAGACATATCCATAAATGTTTCACGAAAGGTATTACGTGAGAGAGCAGGTATCAAATCAACTTGCCTTAACTGGGCAGCATTGATAACTGATTGCCAGTCATTGTAAGTTTCCAGCTGGAATTGCAAACCGGTTTGCTTGCTGATTAACTTTAGATAATCAGCGCTGATACCACTGTGCTCACCATTTTTATCAATAAAATCAAACGGCGGCCAATAAGGATCAACTCCGATTTTTATCACCGGGTTGTCTTTTATCCATTGCTGTTCGTTATCGCTCAAATCCAGTCGGTTTTGTTCGACAGGTAATACTTCAAAGCCCGTATTGTCAGTGACGACGGCGTACCATTTGTCAATAATTTGCTGTTTTTCTGCAGCCGTAATTGCCGCCAGGGACTTTTCTATAATGCTATGCAATAGCGGATAACGTTTATCGATCGCGACCGAAGTATCCGTGGTCAGTCCAGGCACTTTGGCGACCACTTTCACATTGGAAAGATAGCGTTGTTTAATGACGTTGCTAGCAACCGCAATATTACCGATATAAGCGTCTGCTTTTGAAAAAGACACGGCTTCAAGCGAATCATCATTAGAATCCGTCAACAACAAATCCAGGTCGGGATAATGGATTTTCAGCCAGTTATGCAAGTAAGAATCTTCATTGACGGCCAAGGTAAGGCCTGCCAGATCTTCGATGGACTTAATATCATCGCGATGCTGCTGAACAATAATTCCCAGAGACATACTCACGTAAGGTTTGCTGAATAACAGAAACTCTTCGCGTTCTGTGTTGGCTGCCGCGCAACTCAGCCCCATTAACTCACCATTACGCATTTTTTGCATTGTGTCCGCCCAGACATCGGGTTTGACCACAATGTTTAAACCGCTTTTTTCACTGATCAGCCTTAAAACATCAGCAGCAATACCGTCATGTTCGTTATTTTCGTTGAGAAAATCATAGGGGGCCCAGCTGTAGTCCGCCCCTAACAGAACTTCCGGATTATCAGCGATCCATGCCTGTTCTTCTTCTGTAAACGTCAGCGCCGACAGTCGGCAACTGATGCAAAGCAGAACAATAAATAACAGCCAGTTAGTTTTGATCGGCAATAGCAACAAATTCATCAATATGATCCATCAATATATTCACCAAATAAGGGTCAAACTGACTACTGCTGTGTTTTTTAATGTAATCCACGGTGGCTTCCAGCGACCAGGCTTCTTTATAAACGCGTTTGTGCATAAGGGCATCGAACACATCAATCAAACCCACTATACGACCGTAGATATGAATGTCCTGGCCCTTCAAGCCTTGCGGATAACCGGTGCCATCCCATTTTTCATGGTGTTGATGTGCGATGATAGCCGCGGCCTTAGTATATTTACGCTTGGAGTTATTAAGGATTTTAAAGGCTCGGGTGGTATGGGTTTTCATAATGGCAAATTCGTCTTCTGTAAGTTTGCCGGGTTTGTGCAGAATGGAGTGGGGAATAGTAATTTTGCCAATATCATGCATCGGCGCGGCATGAAACAGAATATCGGCATCTTCATCGGTCAGACTTTCGTGATACAGAGCCAATAACCTGCAAGATTCTGCTACCCGGCGGATATGTTTGCCGGTTTCATCGGAGGTGGATTCCATTAATTCGGTTAAGACATAAATCATTTCCAGCTGATTTTGCTCCAGTTCAGTCAGTAGACGTTGCTGGTTTTGTTCGTATTTGTGCTGAAGTGAAAGATTATTTTGTTGCAGAAGTTTTTTAGCGCGGTAAAGAGTGAGATGGGTGTTGACTCTTGCGAGTAACTCTTCGGCGTGAAAGGGTTTACAAAGATAATCCACTGCGCCAGCATGAAAGCCCTGAGAAATGGAATCAACATCCACCTTGGCCGTAACAAATATAATCGGAATGTCCTGTAACCGCGGCTCTGCTTTTATCCGTCGACACACTTCATAACCGTCCATTTCTGGCATCATGATATCCAGCAGGATCAGGTCATAATCGTGAGTTCGCATCAAGGCCAGGGCTTCCTGCCCTCGGGTAGCAAAGGAGAGATTATAGGGCTCTTCTTTTAAAAAATTCATCGCCACCTGAATATTGTCAGGAACATCATCTACGATTAATACATTGGCGTTATTATCCATCGCGATTCCTTGTAAATAGATACTATTGCGACAAAAAATTTGAATAGCTGCAAATGGTATCTATGGAAAGTAACAGTAACTTAATAACTTGTCTATCGGCCTGAAACTTTGAAATATCAAATACTTTCAGCTGATACCCTTCGACTGATAACTATATATCTGAGTTGCAATGATGAGTAATAAAGTCAATATCCGTATGATGGGACTTTAACTATGGGGAAGCAATAATGGCTTTGCAAAAAGCGCCTGAATGGCAAGCGTTACTAGAGACAGAATTTGAAAAACCTTATATGCAGCAGCTGAAGGTTTTTCTGCAGCAGCAAAAAGCGCAACACAAAATAATTTATCCCCATTCAGCAGATTGGTTTCATGCACTGGAAACCACACCATTGTCACAAGTCAAAGTAGTGATTATCGGACAGGATCCATACCATCAGCCTGGACAGGCACATGGTTTGTGTTTTTCAGTGAAACCGGGCGTCGCCATTCCACCTTCATTAATGAATATTTATAAAGAGCTTAATAACGATCTGGGTATCACTCCACCCAAGCATGGCTATCTGGAGGCCTGGGCAAAACAGGGTGTTTTATTACTCAATGCCGTTTTAACGGTAGAACATGGTCAAGCCAATGCGCACCAGGGAAAGGGCTGGGAACAGTTTACTGATCGGGTGATTAGTCTGATAAATCAACAACGCGATAATGTTGTATTTATGTTGTGGGGCAGTTACGCGCAGAAAAAAGGCCTTGCTATCGATAGCAAGCGACATCTGGTATTAAAGGCACCGCATCCGTCACCATTGTCAGCGCATCGAGGTTTCCTAGGCTGCAAACATTTCAGCCAGGCCAATACTTATTTACAGCAACATGGACAAACTCCTATTGAGTGGCAATTGCCGTCATCCGTTTAATTTTTTTGCGGTCATTTCTCTAACAGTCATATTTCTTCAATACAGTCGACCAGCAGGCTTGATACAATTCGCGCCATGATAAATCTTAGCCAACTATCTTTACGCCGCGGACCACGTTTACTGTTTGAAGCTGCCAATCTGGTGATTCATCCTGGACAACGTATTGGTTTGACTGGCGCCAATGGCACGGGAAAATCCAGCTTGTTTGCGATGATCCGTAATGAAATACATGCCGATAGCGGAGATCTGACCCTGCCTGAATCATGGGTTATTGCCCATGTGGCTCAGGAAACTCCTGCAGTCGATACATCGGCGATCGACTATGTGTTGCAAGGTGATGCCGAACTAAGTCAGTTACTGACACAGTTGTTGCAGGCTGAGAAAAATGCAGATGGTCATCTGCAAACTCAGTTGCATGATCAGTTAGGGCTGATTGATGGCTATACCGCACGCAGCCGGGCGGCAAAATTACTACATGGTTTGGGTTTCACTGCTGATCAGCAGGAAAGGGCGGTCAGAACCTTTTCCGGTGGCTGGCGCATGCGACTTAATCTTGCTCAGGCATTGATGTGTCGCAGTGATTTATTGCTGCTGGATGAACCAACCAATCATCTTGATCTCGAAGCGGTTTATTGGCTGGAAGAGTGGCTACGCAGTTATGGCGGTACCTTGCTGGTGATTTCACATGATCGCGAGTTTCTGGATCGGGTGGTCACCCATATCGCCCATATTGAACAACAACGAGTCAAATTGTATACAGGTAATTATTCCGATTTTGAATTAGCGCGTGCTGAGCATTTGGCTAATCAACAAGCTGCTTATCAGAAGCAGCAATCCGAAATTGCCCATATTCGTGACTTTGTGAATCGCTTTAAAGCTAAAGCCACCAAAGCCAAACAAGCCCAAAGCCGTATTAAAGCCTTGGAGCGCATGGAAAAAATAGCTCCAGCCCATGTCGATTCACCATTTCATTTTCGTTTTTTTGAACCGCGGCGGTTAACCACACCAATTTTAGCCTTGGATAAAGCCAGTGTCGGTTATCAACAAACACCATTAATTGACAATATAAAACTCCATCTGGCACCCGGTGATCGAATCGGTTTATTAGGGCCTAACGGGGCAGGTAAATCGACATTAATCAAGCTGATTGCTGGCGAATTAGAACCTCTAAGTGGCAAACGTAGAGAAGGCAAGGATATTGTTATTGGCTATTTTGCCCAGCATCAATTAGAACAATTGCGTCCAGATGAAAGTGCGTTAAAGCATTTACAAAGACTGGATCCGCTGGCAACGGAACAGGATTGCCGTAATTTTCTCGGTGGTTTCGGGTTTAATGGAGATACCGCTCTGGAGCCAGTTGCCCCATTCTCAGGTGGCGAAAAGGCGCGTTTAGTACTGGCATTATTGGTTTATCAACGTCCAGCGTTGTTACTACTTGACGAGCCGACCAATCACCTTGATTTGGAAATGCGCCTGGCATTGACGATGGCATTGCAGGAATATGAAGGTGCCTTGGTTGTGGTATCGCATGATCGGTATTTTCTACGTAATGTCACCGATGACTTATGGCTGGTGGCAGATGGCAAAGCTGCTGAATTTGACGGTGATTTGGATGACTACCGACAACTGCGTTTAGGCCGTGACATGGCTAGCAACACCAGTGATAAAACAAGTGTTGCTAACAATACCAAAAAGCTGGATCGCCAAACTGCAGCACAGCAACGCCAGAAATTACAGCCGCTACGAAATCAGGTCAAAAAGGCAGAACAGAGCCTCGACAAACTGAATGCTGAACTGGCCAAAATCGAATTACAACTCGCCGATACAACGCTGTATGAAGCGGCTAATAAAGAAAAACTCAAAGCTCTGTTACAACAGCAAGCCGCAACCAAGGCGGCATTGGAACAGGCTGAAATGGACTGGCTTGAAGCCAGTGAAATACTCGAAAACGCAGAAACTGCAGAGGTTTAACCCGTGGCATTATTGTCTTTAAAACAGCTGTCCGTCAGTTATGGTGGACCCAATTTACTTGATAAAGTCGACTTCCAGCTCGATAAAGGCGAAAGAGTGTGTCTGGTTGGCCGTAACGGTGCCGGTAAATCTACATTAATGAAAGTCATTGCCGGCGAGATTACGCCTGACAGCGGTGAGATGGTGGGTCTACAGGAATTGAAAATAGCCCGCCTAGAGCAGGAAGTTCCTGCTGGCACTGGTGGCAGTGTATTTGATGTGGTGGCTGCAGGGCTGGGTGAAGTTGCCCCATTGCTGGTGGAATATCACCATATTGTTCAGCAATTGCAGCATGACAGCAGTGAGCAAATTCTCAACAAGCTGGAAAAAGCCCAACATAAACTCGAAGCGGTTGATGGTTGGAGTCTCGAGCAGCAAGTTGAAACGGTTATTTCGCGTTTATCGCTTGATGCAGATGTTGAGTTTGCCAGTCTTTCTGGCGGAATGAAGCGTCGTGTTTTACTGGCTCAGGCGCTGGTTCGTCAACCGGATATTTTATTGCTGGATGAACCAACCAACCATTTGGATATCAGCTCAATCACCTGGCTGGAAGGGTTTCTGAAAAGCTACGGTGGCACCTTGTTATTCATCACCCATGATCGGAGCTTTTTGCAGGCATTGGCGACTCGTATTGTGCAGTTGGATCGTGGTCAGTTGGTTAGTTTTCCCGGTGACTACCATAGCTTTTTGCAGAAACGTGAAGCCTTGCTGGCAGCTGAAGCCGAACAGAATGCCTTGTTTGATAAAAAACTGGCTCAGGAAGAGGTATGGATCCGTCAAGGCATTAAAGCGCGGCGTACCCGTAATGAAGGTCGGGTCCGAGCATTGGAAAAGCTGCGACGTGAACGCGGTCAACGTCGTGAAGTGCTAGGCAACGTGTCGATGCAGATCCAGGAAGGAGATCGCAGTGGCAAGTTGGTGGTTGAAGTTGAAAATATCAGCCAGGAATTTGATGGCAGACAGTTGTTTAAAGATTTCTCAGCTCTCATTCAACGAGGTGATCGCATCGGTATTATCGGGCCGAATGGCTGTGGCAAAAGTACTTTATTATCGATTTTATTAGGTCGGGCTGAACCTCAATCCGGTACGGTACGTTTGGGAACCAACTTGCAGGTGGCTTATTTTGATCAATTACGCAGCCAACTTGATGAAGAAGCTAGTGTTGTAGATAACGTTGGGCAGGGCAGGGACTTTGTTGAAGTTAATGGCAGCCGTAAACATATCATTGGTTACTTGCAGGATTTTCTGTTTACTCCAGAACGCGCCCGTACACCGGTAAAAGTGTTATCAGGCGGTGAGCGTAATCGCTTGTTGTTGGCCAAATTATTTACCCAACCAGCCAATTTACTGGTGCTCGATGAACCGACTAACGATCTTGATGCTGAAACGTTGGAATTGCTGGAAGACTTATTATTGGGCTTTACCGGTACCATGTTGCTGGTCAGCCATGATCGGAGCTTTCTGAATAATGTGGTGACCAGCTGCATTGTTTTTGATGAAGATCAGCAAGTGCGTGAATATGTCGGTGGCTATGACGATTGGCTGGCACAACGCCAGCAACCTGCCAAACAGGACAAACCAGCAACCAAACTGGAACCGGCTTCTACTGCAAAACCGGCTAAGAAAAAATCCACTTTAACTTATCAGCAACAGTTGGATTTGAAAGCATTACCGCTGGAAATTGAAAAACTCGAACAGCAGATCACAGCTCTGACAGAAAAAATGGCGGCGGCTGACTTTTATCAGCAGGATGCAACTAAAATTAAACAGACTCAAACACAGATGGCAGATTTGGAAAAATCGCTGGAAGCCGCTTTTGAGAAATGGGAAAAACTGGAAGCCTTGCAAAACGCTTAAGCTTGAATATTTACCGGCTTAACAAACAAAAAAGCCGCTGTCTTGATAAAACAAGACAGCGGCTTTTCCAATCAGGCTTTACTCGTCGAGTAAGGCGTCACGGTTATCTTCACGAATGCGAGGCAGGATCCACATTTCGTACATCGACACTATCCACATAAAGGCAAAAGATAACGCCATTGCACCACCACCGATGATGACAAACCAGGCAAAGTTAGGATTCAATTTAGTCAACCACCATGAACTGATATCGATCAACAGAAAGATATATGGCATGGAAATAACGGTGACTTTTAATACTTTAGGTACACCCGAAGCCAAACTGAAGATCAGCCCGACAAACATAAAGATAAAGGCAATACCGAATAGGTGGATATGCGAAACACGAGCCAGCGAGGCAATACTGGCTCCGGTATCCACTACCGCGCGGTCTTTTATCTGTTTAAAGTCAGAGTAATCGGGAACCGCACCACCGGCATCAGCGTTATGACAGATGATGCATTTAGCATCAAAGATTTGTCTGATACCGTCATTTTCATAGGCATCTTCGGTCGCGCCAGCATGAACCCAGCTAATGATTTTAGCCCGTTCATCATCTGTTGCCATCGGTTTCATCGAACCATGTAATTTATTTTCCAGTAACGAGTTGCTTCTATTGCCGTAATAACTGTAGACGATATCATCAATAGACAGACCGTACTTGCCATCAGCCAATCCGTGGGTCAGCTGGATTTGTACGATTGCCATCAGGTAACCTACAGCCACCACAACCAAATAACCGGTAAAAAGTGCTTTTAATGAGGTGCCTTGACTTGCTAGATTCAGGTTGTGATTTGTTGCCATGTTGTTCCCTTATTTTTATTGTGATTATTTTATTACATAGCGGTTTTGCTGAGTAGGCAAAAACGCTATTTACTGCCAAAAACTTGCTGCAAAATTTCTGAGGTACGTGCTGCCGGATTGTTACGGATTTTCTGTTCTTCCTGAGCCAGCATGACAAATAAGCCATCCAATGCTTGTCCCGTTACATAATCGGGTAAATCCAGATTCAGATCTTGCCCTACTACAGGTAATGAACTGACTTTATCGTCAAGTTGATTGTAATAGCGGGTCGCGCCAACTTCGTTCAATGAACTATCGATGATCGGTTCAAATAAGCCTGCGAGTTTGCCTCTGGTGCGATCTTCAAAGAAACGGGTAGCAGCATCATTCTCACCATTCAAAATAGTGCGAGCATCGTCAATGGTCATGCTTTTAATCGCATCAATCATGATCGATGTTGCTTGTGGGGCTGCTTTTTCTGCTGCGCGATTAATGCTTTGCTCAAAGTCATCGGCCATTTTATTCAGACCCATCTGACGCATAAGTCCAGCGGCCTGTTGTACGCGAGGTGGGAGTGGAATACGAATTTGCGGGTTATTCAGATATCCGCCTTCCTGACTGACGCTTTCTACCGCTTTCCTTGTACCTACTTCCAAGGCTTCTTTTAAGCCATTGGCGATCGTATCAGTGCTTAAATCGCTACCTTGTTGATTCCCTAGTATGGCGGTTCCTGACTTACTGAAGTCATTTAAGAATTGTTTCCAGTCAGCTTGTGCCGTTGTAGCCAGACAACCAAGCGACAGCGTAACTAAAACAACGCCAAATTTATCGCGATAAGACATAATGAATTCCTTCCCCATGGGCGTGGGATATTGCCTGTGCAAGTCACCCAGCGTCAAGCCAAACCTTTAAAATATTACAAGCTACAGGCAAAAAAAAACCGGCTAATTACTTAACCGGTTTTTCATGTCTGTATCGGACCTGGTTATCAGCTAGGGACAACGTTTTCCGCTTGTGGACCTTTTTGACCTTGTGTCACTTCCATCGTGACAGATTGGCCTTCTTTCAGAGTTCTGAAACCATCTGATTTAATCGCGCTGTGATGTACAAATACATCCGGACCATCGGCGCGTTCAATAAAGCCGAATCCTTTTGCGTCATTGAACCATTTCACTGTGCCTGTAACTTGCTCTGCCATATCAACCTCAATATCTTAAATCTTCTGCTAACTTAACTCCTAAGTCAGCTTACACTACCCC
>NZ_JAUSCC010000053.1 GCF_030651745.1 Methylophaga sp. | reverse complement strand
GCCATGTGTATCCTCATTGATTGATTGGATTAAATCGACATATTCTAGCATCTATAGGGCTCTGTGATAGTAGCGTTCACCGAGTTTTTATTAAGCGGCCAATTTTGCTTTGGATTTGATGACAAAACCATTACCATCAGCGGACTATTTTTGATAAAACTCAATTGCAAAATCGACGATGAATAACACATTTAAACGTATCGGCCTGTTTATTCGCAAAGATGACCCTGTCTTAGAAACGGCTGTAGTTCAAATAAATGAATTCCTGTTATCCAGAGAGTTAAAGGTATTTTGCAACGAGCAGATGAGTTTTTTACCTAGTTTGGAAGTTATCTCCATCGCCGAGTTCCCAGCACAATGTGATCTGACCATCGCCATTGGCGGTGATGGCACTATGTTATCTGCTTCACGAGCACTGGCCGGCTTTGAATTACCTGTTGTAGGCGTCAATGTGGGTCGCCTGGGATTCTTAGCCGATGTCACATTGAATAATCTGCAATCCCAGCTGGGGCGAATTCTTGATGGCCAATATCGGCATGACAACCGGTTTCTGCTTCAAGCCCATCTTAATAACGCGGCAGATCCGATCAGTATCGCCATGAATGATGTTGTAGTGCATTCACATCAAAGCCGACACATGATCGAATTTGAAACCCATATCAATGGCCGTTTTCTGAATAGTCAGCGTGCAGATGGATTGGTGATTGCAACACCAACCGGCTCTACCGCTTACGCCATGTCGGCAGGAGGCCCGATTCTTGATGTAGACTTGGATGCTGTGGTGTTAGCATCAGTCTGCCCCCATACTTTGAGCAATCGTCCATTAGTGATTGCAGCCAGTAGTATTATTGACATCACATTAAGTGAAAATAATATTACCACTGCGATGGTCACCTGTGATGGACGGCCAGGCCATGTGCTCGAACCTGGGGATACTGTCCGAATTCAACGACATCCAAACCGTATAGATTTACTGCATCTTGAAGATCATGATCACTACTCAATTTTGCGTGCAAAACTGGAATGGGGCCGAAAACTGACATGCTAACAGCGTTAACCGTCCGTCAATTGGCAGTAGTTGAAGATTTATCCCTAACATTCAAATCCGGTATGACCTCACTGACAGGTGAAACCGGTGCCGGTAAATCCATACTGGTGGATGCTTTGGGTCTGGTGCTCGGTGATCGAGCTGATTCGAATATGGTTCGGCATGGCAGCGAGCGTGCAGAAATCGAAGCCAGCTTTGATATCAGTAACAATATTGCCTTGCAGCAGTGGCTTAAAGAGCAGGAACTGGATGATGACGATCAATGTCATCTACGTCGAACAATAAGTCGCGATGGTCGTTCCAAAGCCTATATTAATGCCCGCCAGGTTCCGCTAAGCCAACTGCGAAATATCAGTGAGTTAAGTATTGATATTCATGGACAACATGAACATCAATCCCTGCTCCGCCCGGAAACGCAGCGTGAGTTACTGGATATTGTGGCGAATAACAAAAACTCTGTTAAAGCGCTTAAAACCGCTTATGCAGAATGGCTGCAAATCCAGCAACAGCTGGCTGCGATACGTCAGCAGTCTGAACAGCAACAGGCACGTCAGGAACTATTGAATTATCAGATCAGTGAGCTAGAACCATTAAATTTAACCGATAGCAGTATCGAACAGTTGTTGCAGGAACAACAGCAATTGGCGCATGCCGCACAGTTATTTCATACCACCGAGTCAACCTTGCATCATTTATTTGATCAGGACCAGGGTGCCGCTTATGATCTCATAGGCGCGGCTCTGACAGAGCTGGAAAAATTACAGCAGTATGAGCCTCGTTTTACCGAGATCATTGAAACGCTCAATAGCGCAGCAATAAATCTGGATGAAACTGCAACCTCGCTACGTCATTATCTGGACAGCGCCGATCTCGATCCATCACGTCTTGAAGCTGTTGAGGCACAATTATCAGTTTTACATGATCTGGCTCGTAAACATCATGTCGAAATCGAAACATTGCCGAGCCACTATCAGGCTTTATGTGATGAATTGAATAGCCTCTCAGAATCCCAGCAAAACCAGGCCGAACTGGCCCAACAACTTAAGGTTCAGGAAAAGCGTTGCCTTGAGCTGTGTGCTGAAATCCGCGCTAACAGACAGCAATATGCAAAACCGTTAGCGGAAACCATTACACAATCGATACAGCAACTGGCGATTCCCGCAGGACGAATTGAATTTGTTATACGTCCTTTTGAGGAAGGTAAATTCAGCGACCATGGTGCAGATCATATTCAACTACTGGTCAGCACCAATCCCGGTCAGCCGGCAGGTGAATTGGCAAAAATCGCTTCGGGTGGTGAATTGGCTCGAATAAGCTTGGCAATTCAAGTTGTTACTGCAGGAAAGCGCAGCGTACCAACGTTGATTTTTGATGAAGTGGATGTCGGCATAGGCGGTGGCGTTGCAGAAATCGTCGGACAACACCTCAAATTACTGGCATCCACTCAGCAAGTGATTTGTATTACGCATTTACCGCAGGTCGCTGCACAAGCGCATCAACAACTGCAGGTCACAAAAATTCTGGGTAAAGACAAAACCCACACAGAAATCAGCGAACTCAACCGCGAACAACGCATTGAAGAAATTGCCCGCATGCTGGGTGGCATGAACCTGACCCAGAAAACTCGTTCACATGCTGAAGAGATGCTGGATCAGGGACAAAGCTGATTATTTATCTTTCTTGCATTCTTCGCGGTTGCAGATGCCGTAAATGTACAAACTGTGATCGGTCATTTCAAAACCATTTGCCTTGGCAATGGCTTTTTGGCGCTCTTCAATCACTTCATCATAAAATTCGATGATGCGATTGCATTTCACGCAAAATAAATGATCGTGATGCTCACCATCTTCCAGTTCAAATACAGCGTGACCACCGTCGATATTCAGACGAGATACCAGCCCTGCACCTTCAAATTGGGTAAGCACACGATAGACCGTTGCCAAGCCAATTTCTTCGCCCATTTCCAGTAAAGCCTTATAAACATCTTCAGCACTGAGATGGCGTTGTTTGGAATGTTCAAGGATCTCTAACACCTTTAAACGTGGCAGAGTAATTTTCAATCCCGCTTTTCTTAAATCTTGTCTTTCCATTATTATTGTTGCCTCGTAGAATACTTACGAATAGCGTATCATCGCACTTTCGTCATCAATACAGAAACAAATACTAAATGAAAAGCCTGCTTATTTATAGCCTTTCCTTGGTTATTCTCA